>NZ_JBEXRO010000006.1:0-217983 GCF_040613095.1 Streptomyces sp. NPDC006309
TCACGGGGTGCTGCCGAGGACGCTGCATGTGGACCGGCCGTCCACGAAGGTCGACTGGGAGGCGGGGCGGGTACGGCTGCTGACCGAGGAGCGGGACTGGCCGGCGACGGAGCGTCCGCGCCGGGCGGGCGTCTCCTCCTTCGGCATCAGCGGCACCAACGTGCACACGATCATCGAGGAGGCACCGGCCCAGGAGCCCGCCCCGGAACCGGGGCCGGCCCCGCTGCTGCCCCTCGTGATCTCCGGCGCCACCCCCGAGGCGCTGGCCGCCCAGGCGGCCCGGCTGCGCGCGGTCGCCGACCGGCCGCTGCCCGACCTCGCCCGCTCGCTGGCCACGGACCGTGCCGCCCTCACCCACCGGGCCGCCGTCGTCGCCCGCGACCGGGACGAACTCCTCGCCGCACTCACCGCGCTGGCCGACGGCACCGCCACGGACAGCGTGGTCCGCGGCCGGCCCGGCACCGGCGGGACCGCCTTCCTCTTCACCGGCCAGGGCGCCCAGCGCCCGGGCATGGGCCGCGGCCTGTACGCCGCCCATCCCGTCTTCCGGCAGGCACTGGACGAGGCCTGCGAGGCACTCGACGCCCACCTCGACCGCCCGCTGCGGGACGTGATGTGGGCCGAGCCCGGCACCGAGGCGGCCGACCTGCTCGACCACACCCTTTACACGCAGAGCGCCCTGTTCGCCGTCGGGACCGCCCTGTACAGGCTGCTGGAGTCCCACGGCGTACGGGCCGACCGGCTGGCCGGCCACTCCATCGGCGAACTGACCGCCGCGCACGCCGCCGGGGTCTGGGACCTGGCGGACGCCGCCCGGCTGGTCACCGCGCGCGGCCGGCTGATGCAGGCACTGCCCGCCGGGGGCGCGATGCTCGCCGTCGACGCCACCGAGGCGGAGGTGCTGCCCCACCTCGGCCCCGAGGTGTCCGTCGCCGCCGTCAACGGGCCCCGCGCCGTCGTCGTCTCCGGCACCGAGGCCGCCGTGGACGCGGTCGCCGCGGCCTTCGCCGGCCGCCGCACCAAGCGGCTGCGGGTCAGCCACGCCTTCCACTCTCCGCTGATGGACCCGATGCTGGCGGAGTTCGAGAAGACCGCCCGCGAGCTGCGGTACGCGCCGCCCGCCCGCCCCGTCGTCTCCAACGTCACCGGAGCGCACGCCGGCGAGGACGAGCTGTGCGACCCCGCGTACTGGGTCCGGCACGTCCGCGAGGCGGTCCGCTTCGGCGACGGCGTCCGCGCGCTGGAGGCCGACGGCGTGCGCACCTTCGTCGAACTCGGCCCCGACGCCGTCCTGTCGCCCATGGCCGCGCACGCCGTCACCGACGCCGGACGGTCGGCCTTCGTCCCGGCACTGCGCCGCGACCGGGACGAGGAGCGGACCTTCGCGGCCCTGCTCGGCACCGCCCACGTGCGCGGGGTGCCCGTCGACTGGCGGCGGGTGTTCGCCGGCACCGGCGCCCGCCGCACCGACCTGCCGACCTACGCCTTCCAGCGCCGGCGGCTGTGGCTGGACGACGAGCCCGGCGCGGTCGCCGGCGCGAGCGGCCTCGGGCAGGCCCCGGCCGGGCACCCGCTGCTCGGCGCGGCCCTGGAGCTGGCCGGCGACGACCGGCTGGCCCTGACCGGCCGCATCTCCCTGGCCACGCATCCCTGGCTGGCCGACCACGCCGTGGCGGGCGTCGTCCTCGTCCCGGGCAGCGCCTTCGTGGAACTGGCCGTCCAGGCCGGCGACCGCACCCACTGCCCGCACGTGGAGGAACTCACCCTGGAACGCCCCCTGGTCCTGCCCGGGTACGGCGCCGTCCACCTCCAGGTGGCCGCCGCGGCCCCGGACGCCGACGGCCGCCGGCGCCTCACCGTGCACGCCCGCCCGGAGGGCGCGGACGGCGCGTGGACCCGGCACGCCACCGGCGTCCTCGCCCCGCGCACCCTGCCCGAACCGGCCCCCGCGACCCACTGGCCGCCCACCGGAGCCGTCCCCGTCGATGTCACCGGCACCTACGACCACCTGGCCGCACAGGGCTACGCCTACGGCCCGTTGTTCCGCTGCCTGCGCGGTGCGTGGCGGCTCGGCGAGGAGGTCTGGGCCGAACTCGCCCTGCCGGACGCCGACGCGGCCGACGGGTTCGCCCTGCACCCGGCGCTGCTCGATTCCACGCTGCACGCCATCGACCTGCTCGACGGCCAGGACCCGACCGTGCTGACCCTGCCCTTCTCCTGGGAGGGCGTCACCCTGTACGCGGCCGGCGCCACGGCCGTGCGGCTGCGCCTCACCCCGCACGGCACCGACCACATGACCCTGCGCCTGTACGACGGCGCGGGCGCACCCGTGGCCGAGGTGGCCTCGCTGCGCATCCGCCAGGTGACCGCCGCACAGCTGGCCGCGGCCACGCCGGAGCCCGGCGACCTGTTCCGGGTGCGGTGGACCGAACTGCCGGTCACCGCCGACGGATCCGCGCCCGCACCCCGCACCCTCACCCTCACCGTGGACACCGACCCCGGCGAAGCACCGCCCGAGGTGGCCCGCGAGACCGCCGTACAGGCCCTCGCCGCGCTGCAGGGCCACCTCGCCGACGCACCGGACGACGCACCGCTGGTGGTGCTGACCCGGTCCGCCGTCGCCGTCCACGCCGACGGCGCGCCCGACCCGGGGCAGGCCGTGATCTGGGGCATGGTGCGGGCGGCGGCGGTCGAGCACCCCGGCCGGTTCGTGCTCGCCGACACCGACGGCGACCCCGCCTCTGCCGCCGCCCTCCCGGCCGCCGTCGCCACCGGCGCACCCGAACTGGCCCTGCGCTCCGGCACGGTGTACGTGCCGGAACTGGTGCGGGCGCCCGACCCGGAGCCGGGCCGGGCGCCCGCCCTGGACCCGGCGGGAACCGTCCTCGTCACCGGCGGCACCGGCAGTCTCGGCAGGCTGCTGGCCCGGCACCTGGTCACCCGGCACGGCGTACGCCATCTGCTGCTCGCCGGCCGCGGCGGGCGGCTTCCCGAGCCCGGCGCCCTGGACGAACTGGCCGCCCTGGGCGCGACGGTGACCGTGGCCGCCTGCGACGTCACCGACCGGACCGCGCTCGGCGCCCTGCTGGCGTCGGTGCCGGCGGAGCACCCGCTGACCGCCGTGGTGCACGCCGCGGGTGTCCTGGACGACGGACTGCTCACCGACCTCACCCCCGAGCGGCTGGCCGCCGTGCTGCGGCCCAAGGCCGACGCCGCCTGGCATCTGCACGAGCTGACACGCGACCTCGGTCTCGCCGCGTTCGTCCTGTTCTCCTCCGCCGCCGGCACCCTGGGCGCGGCGGGCCAGGCCAACTACGCCGCCGCCAACGCCTTCCTGGACGCCCTGGCCGCACGGCGCCGCGCCGAGGGGCTGCCGGCGCTCTCGCTGGGCTGGGGACTGTGGGAGACGGGGCAGGGCATGGCGGCCGGGCTCGGCGAGAGCGAGTTGCGCCGGCTGGCCCGCGACGGCATCCTGCCGCTGCCCGCCGACCGGGCGCTGGCCCTGTTCGACCGCGCGCTGACGGCCGGGGCCTCTCCGGCCGCCGACCGGGCCCTGCTGCTGCCGGTCCGGGTCCAGGTCACCGAGGACGCCCCCGCCCTGGTCCGGGGCCTCGCCCCCGCGGCCGGACGGCGCACCGCCCGAGCGGCGGCCACCGCCGCGCCCGCGTCCGCAGAGCCGCTGCCGCGGCGGCTGGCCGGGCTGAGCACCGCCGACGCCCTGCGCCTGCTGGTGGAGACGGTGTGCGGACACGTCGCCGACGTCCTCGGACACGGCTCCGGCAGCGCGGTCGACCCCCAGCGCCCCCTGGGCGACCTGGGCGTGGACTCGCTGGCCGCCCTGGAGCTGCGCAACCGGCTCGGCGCCGACACCGGCCTGCGGCTGTCCACCACGCTCACCTTCGACCACCCGACCTCCGACGCCCTCGCCCGGCACCTCTTCGCCGAGCTGGGCGGCGACACCTCCGCCGGACCGGTCGACATCGAGGCCGAAGTGGTGCGCCTGGAGGCGGCGCTGGGCGCGGCGCTGGACTCGGCCGCGCTGGACGAGGAGCAGCGCGCCCGGGTGGCCGCCCGGCTGCGCATCCTCAGCGCGCGGTGGGACGGCACCGGGGAGGCGCCGGAGAGCGGGACCGAACGGACCGGCGGGGCTGGCCTGGAGACGGCCACGGCCGACGAGCTCTTCGGCATCCTGGACGACGAACTGGGGAGCTTCAACTGACCGTACGGCAGGCGGGACGCGGCCGCACCGGTGACATCACCGGTGCGGCCGCGTCCCGTTCCGTTCTCCCTTGCCCCCGGCCGGTGCGGTGCCGGGCCCGCTCAGCCCGCGGACGAGTTGGTGCAGGCCCAGCGGTCCGACAGCTTGGGAATGCGATGCTCCAGCATCTTCGACGGCAGCTCCGAACGGCTGGCCACGTTCAGCTTGCGGTACACCCGGGTGAGGTGCTGCTCCACCGTGCTGATCGTGACATGCAGGCGGGCACTGATCTCGCGGTTGGTGTAGCCGAGCGCGGCCAGCCCGGCGACGCGGCACTCGGCGTCGCTGAGGATCGCGGGTCCGCCCTCGGACCCGGCGGCCTCGAGCCGCGCCGGATCCTCCAGCAGGTGGGCGTCGACCGGCGACTCGATGCGGCAGGCCTCGGCCTCCCGGGCCGCCTGCCGCGCCACCAGGCGGGCCCGGGCGTACTCACCCAGCTCGTAGTGGGCCGCGGACAGGTCGGCGTACGCCTGGGACAGCGCGTAGCGGTCACCGCACGCCTTGAGCAGGTCGATCGACTCGCGCAGCAGCGAGCCCCTGCGGTGCGGCTTGCAGGTCGCGGCCAGCAGGCGCAGTGCCATGGCCCGGGCGCGGGAACTGTGGCCGCCGGGCAGCCGCAGCTGCTCCTCGGCCCATTCGCGGGCCGTGCGGGCCTTGCCGATCCGCAGGTTGGCCAGGGCCAGGTCGGACCGCCAGGGGATGCCCTTCTGAAGGCTGGGATTGCCCTCGCGCAGCAGCCGCCCGCAGGTCTCGAAGTCGCCCAGTGCCGCGAAGGGCCGGTCGGTGGCGAGATAGTGGTGACCGCGGGCACGCAGGTACTGGATGCCGAACACGGTGCGGTACATGGGTTCCGGCACATCGTGCCGGAGGAGTTCCTCGGCCTCGGCGTAGGCGCCCATGGCGGTGTGCGCCGAGATCGCCGTCGCCAGCGGGAGGCCGATGAGCACCCCCCAGCTCGGGGCGGCCAGGATCCCGAGCGCGGCGAGCGCGCCCTGCGATGCGGCGGTCACGTCCCCCTGGAGCAGGGCGATCTCCGCCCGGATGGAGCCGAGCAGGGCCTGCCAGGTCGTCGCCCGGCGCTCCACGGCGCACTCCAGCAGCCCGTCGCAGGCCTCGGCGGCGATCGCGGGCCGGTCCGCGTGGGCGATCGCCAGCAGGGACATCGCGACCAGCTCGAGGTTCAGATGGTCCAGCTGGTGCCCCTGGAGGGCCTGGGCGACGGCCGCCGCGGACTCGTCGGTGGCCTCCCCGCCGACGAGTGCGGCCACCCGCGAGGCCAGACCGCCGGAGTGGGCGCGCACCTGCCGGGGGTGCGGGTCGAGGCCGGTGACCGGGGCGCCCCTGCCGGGGAGCGCGACGCCGTAGAACCACTGCCGGACGAATTCCACCTCGGCGACGATCTGGGCGTCGGCGGGCGACTGGGGGTTGACGAGTGTGGCCACGGCCTGGGCGGCCAGCTCGGTGTCGCCCCGCCACAGCAGGTACCGCAGGACGGTGGCGGTGTCCCGCATGCTCAGCTCGCCGTCCAGCGCGGCCGCGCGCAGCGGTTCCAGATGGGGGCCGGCCGCCGCCGGGTTGGTGCGCCACTCCGCGCGCGCCAGGGCCACCGACAGCGCGTGCCGTTCCTGCTCGTCGGCGCAGTCGCGCAGGACCAGGCCGAGGTAGTCGGTGCAGCGCTCCACGTCGTCGGCGGCCAGCGCCTGTTCCGCGGCGGCGCGCAGGACGGCCGCGCCCCATGGCGCCGGGACGGTGTCCGCGGCGTACAGGTGACGTGCCACCTCGACGGCCCGGGCGCCGGAACGATACAGCAGGTGGGCTATCCGGCCGTGGAGTCCGGCGCGGGCGGCGGCGTCCATGTCCCCCAGGACGGCCGCGGCGGCGGTCGGGTGCCGGAAGGCGTGACCGTCCAGCAGACCGGAGGAGTTGAGGATGTCCACGGCTTCCTGGGTGCCGGCGGGTGTGGTGCCGGCCAGTTCGCCGACGGGGACCGTCTCCGCCAGGGTGCCGAGCGCGGCCAGGGCCCGGGCCACCCGGACCTGGCACGCTTCGCCGCGATGCAGCAGCGACAGCACGGCCTGGCGGTACGCGGCGCCGGCGATGGGCCGGTCGATCTCGGGGCCGAAGCGGGTGCTGTCGTCCAGCAGGGCGTGGACGAGCAGCGGGCTGCCCGCGGTGGCCCGGTGGTAGGCGGTGCGCACGTGTCCCGGCAGCGCCCGTCCGGCCTGGGCGGCGAGCAGTTCGCCGACGCCGGCCTCGGACAGCGGGGCCAGCCGCACCCGGCGGTGCGGCTGGCGGAGGAGTTCGGTGTGGGCGGCCGAGCGGATCTCGCCGAAATGGCCGGAGGTGGCGCACACCACGAGCACCCGCCGGGAGCGGCTGCGGCGCAGCAGGTGGACGACGGTCTGGAGCGAGGCGTGGTCCATGGTGTGGGCGTCGTCCAGGCCGATCACCAGGGGGTGTTCGTCCGGGACGAGACGCAGCAGCGTTTCGGCCGCCTCGTGTGCGGCGGGCGTGGGAACGGCATGCGGCCCGGAGGGCCGGGAACGGCGGTTCTCCGCCGCGAAGTTCGCCGCCGAGAACGCGTGGTGTGATGCCGAGAACGCGGGGTGTGATATCGCGCACTCGGCCTCCGCGTTGCGCAGTAATTGCCCGACCAGGCTCATCGGCTGTTCTCGTTCCCCCGAGGAGGCCGTACCCGTCAGTACGCACGCGTCGGTGCTGTTCAGGGTGGTGAGGAATTCATGCATCAGCTGGGTCTTGCCGGATCCGGGGCCGCCCGTGATGATCACGAGCCGGCCGTTTCCCCGCGTGCTGTCGGTGAACGCCTCGGACAGGGCGTGCAGTTCTCTCGAACGACCGAAAAGGTGCATCGTGGGTCCCCCCATAGTTTCTTTCCCCGAGCCGCAACGTGCGCCGTTCCCCCCGCGCGGGCGCGGCGCCGCACAACGCCGCGGTGCGAGTGTGTGAGGACGGCGGCGCCGTGGCAAAGGCGGCGCGCCGCACCGGTCCGGCCCCCTGGCGGACGGCTCCTGACCGGCGGCGAAGCGTGTGCGCGTCGGCCGGAGTGATCCGTGCCCGCGTCGCGCGAGAGGCGTCGCATCCTCTGGTCTCCCGTTTATGCCGCGTACCGCGGGCGGACCCCAATGCCGCGTCGCATTGTTGTGCCGATGCTTACCGTCGGTACGGCCGCAGAGCGGCCCGGAATCCACGGACCGAACGGTTTCGGCCAATTAGTGGCCGAAATTGATTCGGTTGTCCGCAGCTTTGCTGGTCGAGTCCCGAATTAAAGATTAGATGCTTATAGCAGGTAGAAACCGTATCTGTCTATGTCAACGTTGTCAACCATCATCCGATAGGGGTCAACTGTGGTCACCGAGGGGCAACTGCGGTCATGTCGATGGGCCTTGCCTACTGTCTCCACGGTCCGCCGAGACGTCTATTCATAGACCGTTGAATTACCGGCTGGTTAAAGAAAGGAACCGGGCATCGCCCGTCGTGAGATCGGTCACGCGAAAGCCGGTCCTTGCGCCCTTTCGGGCAGCCCCATTGCCCTTTCGGGCAATCCCGCGCCCGGGGGCCGGTCGAGGGGAGGACGGCTCGGCCGACGAGTCCGTGTACGACGTCGCCGGCCGGGGTCATCGCGCGGTGGTTCCCTGTCCTGGCCCTGCCCGGCGGGACGGCGCGCCGACGGGTGGAGGTGCGGGCGTGATCACCTGCTCGGGGACCCGGCAGTCGCCATGGGGACGAGGGCGGTGCGGTCGAAGGGGCCGCCGTTCGAGGCGGCGTACGCGACGGCGTCGTTGACGGCGTCGAGGCCGAACGACCGGACGTGTTCGGGGGCGAGGTCCAGCGCGCCCGAGGCGAGGAGCCGGATGATGCCGACATTGGCTGGACGCGGGTACATCCACTGCCCGCGCACGGTGATCGAGTTGCGCATGAGCCATGGGTACGGGAGTGCGAGGCCGTCGCCCCCGAGCATGCCGACACCGCCCATGAGGACGACGCGGCCGTACTCGCGCACGGTCATGGCCGCCGCGCGCGAAGCAGAGCTGGGTGCGCTCGGTGGGAGCAGATCGATCACCATGTCGATCGGGCCGCCGCCCGCCGCGGACATCGCCGCCCGGTCGACCGCCTCGTCCCCCGTCAGCGGCACCGGGCACACACGCGGGCCGAACCGGTCGGCGAGAAGGCCGAGCGCTGCCCGGTTGCGGCCCGGCGCGACCACGCGACCCGCCCCCATCGCGAGCGCGACAGCGACCGCACTGCTGCCGAGATTGCCGGTGGCCCCGCTGACGAGCAGCGTCTCACCGGCCGCGAGCCCGCCTGCCAGCAGCCCGCCGTAAGAGATGGTGTGCACACTGAGCGCCGCCCAGCGGGCCGGGTCGTCCCCCGCGGCGGCCGGCAGCGGGAAGACGTTCTCCGTCGGGACCCGCATGAGTTCGGCGAACGACCCGTCGTGCAGGTACTCGGCCAGCCGCGCACCACCCTCGCCGCGGGAGCTCCAGCCCTGAAGCGTGATGTCGGGTGTCAGGGCGTCGTCCCGCGAGCGCACCGTGCAGTCGCACCACACCAGGTCCCCTGCGCGCAGCCGGGTGGCGTCCGGACCGGCGTGGACGATCCGTCCCACGCCGCCGATCCCGGGCACGACGGGAGGGACCAGGGGGTAGTTCCGTTCGCCGCCGAAGACCTCGGCCGCGTACGGGGGGACGCAGGTGGCCAGTACCTCGACCACCACCTCACCGCCGCCGGCCTCGGGGTCGGGCATCTCCCGCACCGTGAGCGGGACGCCGAACCGCGTCAGTACTGCTGCTCGCATGCGATGACCTCCATGTTCGTCCGGGTCCGTCGGCATCGACACTAGGAGTCCGGCGGCCATGCGGGAAGCGACGATCTCGCATATGTGCTATGCGTATGTCGCATGGACATCTCCAGTACGGGTCTGCGGGTCCTGCGGCAGATCGCGGAATCCGGCAGCTTCACCGCGGCAGCCGCCAGGCTCGGCTACACCCAGTCGGCGGTCTCACGACAGGCCGTCTCCCTCGAACGGAGTGCGGGCGCCACCCTGTTCGACCGCCGTCCCGACGGGGTGCGGCTCACCCCCGCGGGCCTGACCCTGCTGCGCCACGCCCGCACCATCCTGGACTGTCTCGCGGCGGCCGAGTCCGACCTCACCGGCGCCGTCCCACGGACCGAAACGGTGCGGCTCGGACTGTTCCTGAGCGCGGGCGCCGTCATCCTGCCCGCCGCGCTCACCCGTCTGACGGCAACCGACCCGCAGATCACGGTCACGACGACCGAGGGCACCACGCCCACCCTGGTCCGGGCACTGCGGGCGGGCTCGATCGACCTCGCCGTGCTGACGTCCCGCCCGCCCCACCGGCCCCTGGACGGCGAGTCGCCGCGCCTGCACGTCGAGACCGCCGTGGACACCGAACTGGTCCTGGCGACGGCCACGACCGGGAGGTTCGCCGGCCGCACCACCGTGCATGTCGACGAACTGGTCGACGCCGCGTGGATCGCCACCCCGTCGTCGAACTCCGAGCCACTGCTCGGCGTCTGGCCCGGCCTGCCCGGACGGCCGCACGTCGTCCACCGCGCACGCGACTGGCTGACGAAACTCCAGCTGGTCGCGGGCGGTTTCGGGGTGACGACGGTGCCGTCCCGGCTCTCGCCGGTGCTACCGCCCGGGGTGAGCCTGGCACACGTCGAAGGCGCGCCGTGCGAGATCCGCCGTGTTCTCGTCGCCCGCCTCCCCGGCCGCCCCACCCCGGCGATCACGGCCGTCACCCGAGCGATCACCTCGACCGTCTGACACGTACCGCCGCGGCGGTACGGCCCACCCCGGTCACCGCCCGCGCGATCACCCCGCGTCCCTCGGATCCACCGATGCCGCCGGCCGGACCGGCGCGCCGGAAACGGCCACGCGCTCCCTCGGCCAGCACGCGTCACCGGCGCACCTCCGCGCCGGCGCACCTCCGCGTCGGCGCGTGGCTGAAGCCGCTGCTCGTGGTCGAGCCCGTCCCCTGCTCGGCCGCTGCCCCGGACGACCACCCCCGCCCTCAGGCGGGTGAGCGGCTGCCTCCTCCAGGCCGCCCGGCATCACGAGTGCTCTCGCCGTGGAGGGACACGCCATCGGGTGATGATCGGGCCCCCCCTCCCGAGCGTCGGCCGCCGTTCGGGTGAATCGTCCGGCACGCGGAGTCGCGCGGAAACCAAGGGGCGCGGCAACCGGCGGGGTTTTTCCGGCGGGCGCCGGGCCCGATGTTGAGTGGCAGCCCGGTGGACGCCTGTCCAGACTGAAACCGGCGCTTCCTGATCACCTGTGATCGGGTCGCCGTCGCCCATCCGTACGTTCTCAGGAGATCGAATGGTGGAGCAGTCCTCCGAGGTCCCCATAGCCGGGCCGGACGAGCCTGCCGTCACCATGAGCGACACCGGGCCGGCGCGGGCGGGGAACGAGACGGAGACCGAGCGGAGACTCGCCGCGGTACTGGCCGAGGTCACCGGCGCCGAACAGGTCGCGGTCGACCGTCACTTCTTCTCCGATCTCGGCGCGAACTCCCTGGTGATGGCCCAGTTCTGCGCGCGGCTCAGGAAGAACCCGGAGCTGCCGTCCCCCTCGATGCGGGACATCTACCGGCATCCCACGATCCGGAGCCTGACGGCCGCGCTCGCGCAGGCCGCGCCGGACGACGCCGGCAAGGCCGCCTTCGCGTCCGCACCGGCGGAGCCCGGGACGCCACCGGTTCCGGCGGCGCGCCGCAGCCGGTTCGCCCATCCGTTGTGCGGGGCGTTCCAACTGCTGGTCTTCCTGGGGTACTCGTTCGTCTCCGGTCTGGTGACCGCCGCGGGATACGAGTGGATCTCCGCCGGTTCGGGATTCACCGGGGTCTACGTGCGGTCGCTGGTGTTCGGAGGCATCGGGTTCGTCACGCTGTGCGCCTTCCCGGTCGTCGCCAAGTGGCTCCTCGTCGGCCGCTGGAAGGAAGGCGAGTTCCCCGTATGGGGGCCGGCGTACGTGCGCTTCTGGCTCGTCAAGGTGCTGCTGCACGCGAACCCGATGGTGTTCCTCGTCGGAACCCCGCTGTACGTGCTCTATCTGCGGGCGCTGGGCGCGCGGATCGGGAAGGGCGTCACGATCCTGTCCCGTTCCGTCCCGGTCTGCACCGACCTGGTGACGATCGGCGCCGGGACGGTCATCCGCAAGGAGGCGTTCTTCCTCGGCTACCGGGCCCACGCGGGCCGTATCCAGACCGGCCGGGTCACACTCGGCCGGGACGTGTTCGTCGGCGAGAAGACGGTGCTGGACATCGACACCGCGATGGGCGACGGCGCTCAGCTGGGCCACACCTCCGCGCTGCACCGCGGCCAGGCGGTACCGGACGGCGAGCGCTGGCACGGATCGCCGGCCGAGCCCACGGCGGTCGACCACGTACGGGTGCCGCCGACCGGGTGCGGTACCGCGCGCCGGACCTGGTTCGGGTGCGTGACGCTGCTCCAGGTGCTGTTCCTCTACGTTCCGCTCGCCGTCGGCGGGGTGTACATGCTGTTCACCGAGGTGCCGGCGATCGGCAAGCGGCTCGATCCGCGGACGGCGGCGCTGAGCCGGCCGGAACTCGTCTCCGACGCGCTGGCCGTCTCGCTCGTGCTGTTCACCGGCTTCCTCGTCCTGGGCCTCGCCGCCCTGTACACCGTGCCCCGGCTGCTGCGCCTGTTCGTCCGGCCCGGCCGGGTCTATCCGCTCTACGGATTCCACTACACGGTGCACCGGACGGCGGCCCGCATGACGAACGTCAAGTTCTTCGCCTGGCTGTTCGGGGACAGTTCGTACATCGTGCACTATCTCCGCGGCCTCGGATACGACTTGTCGCACGTCGAGCAGACCGGCTCCAACTTCGGCACGGAGATGCAGCACGAGACGCCCTTCCTGGTCTCCGTCGGCAGCGGGACGATGGTGGCCGACGGGCTGTCCGTGCTCAACGCCGAGTACTCCGCCACGTCGTTCCGGCTGTCCCGGGTGTCGATCGGGCCCCGCAACTTCCTCGGCAACAACATCGCCTATCCCGCGGGCGGCAGGACGGGGGAGAACTGCCTCCTCGCGACCAAGGTGATGATCCCCCTCGACGGTGAGGTCCGGGAGGGCGTGGGACTTCTGGGTTCGCCGTGCTTCGAGATTCCCCGGTCGGTGGACCGGGACGCGCGGTTCGACCATCTCCGGTCGGGCGACACGCTGCGCCGCCGGCTCGCCGCGAAGAACCGCTACAACCTCCGGTCGATGGCCTTGATGCTGTGCGTGCGCTGGGTGCACGTCTTCGCGCTCACCCTGCTCGCCCTCGCCTCCGTGGACCTGTACGGCGTGATCGGTCACGTGGTGATCGCCGCCTATCTCGCGCTGACGCTCGCGTTCTCGACCGTCTACTACGTGCTCGTGGAGCGCGGCATGCTGTCGTTCCGCAGGCTGAGCCCCAAACTGTGCTCGATCTACGACCGGAGCTTCTGGCTCCAGGAACGGCTGTGGAAGGTCCCCTCGGACTTCCTCAACGTCTTCAACGGAACCCCGTACAAGACCCTCGTCTGGCGCATGCTGGGCGTCCGCATCGGCAGCAGGGTGTTCGACGACGGCTGCTTCCTGACCGAACGCACGCTCACCACCATCGGCGACGACTGCACCCTGAACGTCGGCAGCAAGATCCAGTGCCACTCGCAGGAGGACGGCACGTTCAAGTCCGACGGCACCACGCTCGGCGCCGGCTGCACGCTGGGCGTCGGCGCTCATGTGCACTACGGCGTGACCGTGGGCGACCGCGCGGTGCTGGCGGCCGACTCCTTCCTGATGAAGGGCGAGGAGGTCCCCCCGGACGCGCGGTGGGGCGGCAATCCGGCCGTGGACATGCCCGAGACCGGCAGCCGGCCACGCGGGCCCGCATCCGCCGTGGAAACGACCGGCGCCCCCGCGTCCGCCCTGAGCTGAGGAAGGCCGATCGATGGACACGCGCGTGGAATCGGACCGGGAGTTCTGGGGCCGGGTGCTCACCGCCGGCGGCGCCACCGCCGTGCCGCGGTGGGCTCCGGAGCCCACCCCGGGAGCGCTGGAGCAGCGGACCGCGGTCCCGGACGACGTGGCGGCCTCGGTGCGCGGCCTGGCGCGGCGGTCCGGACTGCCGCTGAGCGCGGTGCTGCTGGCGGCGCACGCCAAGGTGCTGGCCGCGCTGTCGGGCGAGCAGGAGGTGGTGACGGGGTACACCGCGGGAGTGCACGGTGAGCCGTTGCCGTGCCGCCTGGCCGTGCCCGCGGGGTCCTGGCGCGCCCTGGTGTCGGCCGCCGGCCGCGCCGAGGCGGAGGTGCTGGCCCACCGGGAGTTCCCGCTGGCCGCGCTGCGGCGCGAACTGGGACTGACCGAGCCGTCGTACGAAGTGGTGTTCGGTCCGCAGGGCGCCGAGGAGACGCCGGACGACGACGCCGCCGTACTGCACGTGCGCTGGTGCGACCGGGGCGGACGGCTGCTGCTGCGCCTGCGGTACCGCACGGACGCGCTGGATCCCGGGAGCGCGGGCCGGATCGCCGGCTACCACCTGAAGGCGCTCGCGCTGCTGGCGGCCGACCCGGACGCCGACCACGCGCGGCAGGGACTGCTGTCGGCCGACGAGGTGCGCGAGCAGCTGGAAGGACAGGCGGGACCCCGCCGGCCGCTGCCGGACGCCCGCGCGCACGAACTGTTCGAGCAGCGGGTACGGGCACATCCGCGGGCGGTGGCCGCCGTGCAGGGCGAGCGGCAGTGGACGTACGGCGAACTCAACGCGCGCGCGAACCGGTTGGCGCGGGCGCTGCTGGCCCGCGGGCTGGCCCGGGAGGACGTCGTCGCCGTCGTCATGGAACGCGGCCTCGACTGGCTGGCGGCGACGCTCGCGGTGTTCAAGGCGGGCGGCGTGTACCTGCCGGTCGAGCCGCACTTCCCGACCGCCCGTATCGCGGCGACGCTGTCCCGCGCGCGCTGCCGGCTGGTGCTCACCGGGCCGGGCGGCACCGGCACCCTCGACGAGGCACTGGCGGCCGTGCCGGGAGCCGAGAAGCTGCCGGTCGGGACGGCGTACGCGGAGCCGCACGACGACAGCGACCCCGGGGTGCCGGTCGAACCCGGCCGGCTGGCCTACATCTACTTCACCTCCGGCTCCACCGGCGAGCCGAAGGGGGCGATGTGCGAGCACGCGGGCCTCCTCAACCACCTGTACGCCAAGATCGACGACCTGGGCGTCGGCGAGGGGTCCGTGGTGGCGCAGACGGCCCCGCAGTGCTTCGACATCTCGCTCTGGCAGCTGGTGGCGGCCCTGCTGGTCGGCGGGCGGACGCTCCTGGTCGGACAGGACGAGATCGTGGACGTGGAGCGGTTCCTGGACACGCTGGTGCGCGGCCGGGTCACCGTGACCCAGCTGGTGCCCTCCTACCTGGAGGTCGTGGTCTCCTACCTGGAGCAGCACCCCCGCGCCCTGCCCGACCTGCGGTGGGTGTCGGTGACCGGTGAGGCGCTGAAACGGGAGCTGGTCCAGCGCTGGTTCGCGGTGCAGCCGGGGATCAGGCTGCTCAACGCCTACGGGCTGACGGAGACGTCGGACGACACCAACCACGAGGTGCTGGACTCGGTGCCGGACCGGGTGCTGCTGGGCCGAGCGGTCGGCAACGTGCGCGTCTACGTGGTGGACGAGCAGCTGTCGCTGGTGCCGCTGGGCGCACCGGGACTGATCGCGTTCTCGGGCGTGTGCGTGGGCCGGGGATACGTCAACGATCCCGAACGCACCCGTGAGGCGTACCGGACGGACCCCTACCGGCCCGGGGAGCGGCTCTACCTGGGCGGCGACCGGGGCCGCTGGCACCCCGGCGGCAAGCTGGAGTTCCTCGGCCGCCGGGACGGCCAGGTCAAGATCCGCGGCTTCCGCATCGAGATCGGGGAGATCGAGAACGCCCTCCTGCGGGTGGACGGGGTGCGCGACGGTGCGGTGGTCGTCGTCGAGCGGGGCGGCGGGAACAAGCAGCTCGTCGCCTTCCACACCGGCACCCGCCACGAGCCCGGGACGCTCCGCGCGGCGCTGGCGGCGGAGCTGCCCGACTACATGGTGCCCGCGGCCTTCCACTGGCAGGACGGCCTGCCGCTGACCGCCAACGGCAAGACCGACCGCAAGGCCCTGATCGCCCGAGCCGGGCGGACGGCGCCGGCCGGGGGACCGGCCGCGGCGGCGGAGGGCGCGCTCAGCGCGGCCGAGCGGAGGGTGGCGGCGGCCTGGGCCGCACTGCTGGGCGTGCCCGAGGAGCGGATCGGCCGGACGGACCACTTCTTCGACTCCGGGGGCACCTCCCTGACGGCGGTCAAGCTCAGCATCGCGCTCGACCGCGCGGTGTCGCTGAAGGACATCACCCGCAATCCCGTGCTCGCCGACCTGGCCGCCCTCCTCGACGCCGCCGGCCGGCGGGGCACGGAGCTGCTGGAACTCCTGTCGGAAGCGGGCGGTGCGCCGGAGTGCGCGCTGGTGTGTTTCCCGTCCGCGGGGGGCAACGCGGTGAACTACCGTCCGCTGGCGGCGGCGCTGTCGGGCAGCGGCCCGGCCGTTCTCGCGGTGGACCCGCCCGGTCACGATCCGGCGGCCCCCCGGGAGCCGTTCGTGCCGGTCGCGGAGGTGGCCCGCCGGGTCGCCGACGAGATCGCCGCGCGCGGCCCGACCCGGGTCATGCTGTGGGGCCACTCGTCGGGCGCCGCCCCGGCGCTGGAGACGGCCAGGATCCTCGCGGAGCGCGGTGTGCGGGTGACACGGGTGTTCCTCGGCGCGCACCTGCTCGGCACCGCGGCGGACCGGCGGGCCGCCGTCGCCGAGCTGACCGCCCGGAGCGACGCGGCGATCGTCGCGGAACTGGCCGCGGACGGCGGCCATCCGGAACTCGCCGAGCTGACCGCGCCGCACGCCGAGCACATCGCCGCGGCGTACCGGCACGACTGCCTGTCCGCGCACCGCTACTTCCAGGCGGCCCTGGAGAGCCCGCCGGCGGTACGGCTGTCCGCGCCGGTCTCGGTGGTCGTCGCCGCCGACGACCCGCACACGGCCGGCTACGCCGAGCGGCACCGCGACTGGCTGCTCCTGGCCGAGCAGGTCGAACTGCACGAACTGGCCGACGGCGGCCACCACTTCGCGCGCACCCGGCCGGCCGAGGCGGCGCTGGCCGTCCTGAGCGCGGCCGTCCCGCTGGCCCCGACCTGAGGCCGGCGCCCCTCCCGACCCTCCCTCTGACGGGCGACCGAAAGGAAACCGAGATGACGTCCTCGTCCCTGGCAGCACCGCTCGACGTGGAGCCGCGGCCGGACAGACCCGCGATACTGCGCGTCGACCCGCCCGACGACCCCGCGCGCTGGGCGGCCGAGAACCGGGAGGCGTTGCGGGCGCGGGTCACCGAGCACGGGGCGCTGCTCGTCCGCGGCCTCGGCCTGCGCGACGCGGACCAGGCCGGTGCCGTCTTCACGCGGCTGGCCGGCCGGCTGCTGCCCGAGCGGGAGGCGTTCGCCCCGCGGGAGGCCCACGGTCCGGCGCTGTACTCCTCCACGCCCTGGCCGGCCAACCAGCCGATGTGCATGCACCACGAGCTGAGTTACCCGCTGGAGGTGCCCGGCCTGCTGCTGTTCGCGTGTCTGACCGCCCCCGAGCAGGGCGGCGCGACGGCGGTCGCCGACGCCGCTCAGGTCCTCGACGCCCTGCCCGGCGAGCTGACGGAACGGTTCGAGCAGGAGGGCTGGCTGCTGACACGCACCTACAACGACGAGATCGGCGCGTCCCTGGCGGAGTCGTTCGGCACCGAGGACCGCGACGAGATCGAGCGCTACTGCCGGGCGAACGCCATCGGCTTCACCTGGGGCGCCGACGGCTCACTGCGCACCGAGCAGCGTCGCACCGCCGTCGTGCGGCACCCGCTCACCGGCCGGCGCTGCTGGTTCAACCAGATCGCCTTCCTCAACGAGTGGACGCTCGCCCCAGAGGTGCGCGAGTACCTCCTGGACGAGTACGGCGCGGACGGCCTGCCGTTCAACACCCGCTACGGCGACGGCACCCCGATCGACGAGTACGCCGTGCGGCTCCTCAACGACACGTACGAGGAGCACACCCGGCGCGAACCCTGGCAGGCCGGTGACCTGATGCTGGTGGACAACATCGGCACCGCGCACAGCCGGGAGGCCTTCACCGGTGACCGGCAGGTGGTCGTCGGCCTGGCCGATCCGCACCGCCTGGCCGACCACTGCCCGACCCCGGAGGCGAGCCGACGATGACCGATCTGTTGCCGACGCCCGCCCAGCCGGCCCCGCCCGGCCCGGAAGCGGCGCCCACCTTCGCGGTGATCTCCGGCGAGCAGGTGCACCGGGCACTCGACGGGCGCGAGAAGGAACTCGTCGACCTGGTCGAGGCCACCTACCGGCTGCACGGCGCGGGGGACTCGGTCAACCCGCCCTCCTACTTCCTGCGCTTCCCCGACCGCCCCGCGTCACGGATCATCGCGCTGCCCGCGTCCCTCGGCGGCCCGGTGCGGGTGGACGGCATGAAGTGGATCTCCAGTTTCCCCGACAACGTACGGACCGGGCTGCCGCGGGCCTCCGCGGTGCTGATCCTCAACGACCACGACACCGGCTACCCGTTCGCCTGTCTGGAGAGCTCCGTCATCAGCGCCGCCAGGACCGCGGCGTCCGCCGCGCTGGCGGCCGACCGGCTCAGCCGCGCCCGGCCCCGGCCCCGCCGTGCCGGCTTCTTCGGCACGGGGCTGATCGCCCGGTACATCCACACCTTCCTGGCCGGCACCGGCTGGACCTTCGACGCGATCGGCGTGCACGACCTGTCCGCCGACAGCGCCGCCGGCTTCTCCGGCTACCTGCGCCAGGCCGGCGCCGGCGAGCAGGTCACCGTCCACGACAGCGCCGAGGACCTCGTGCGCTCCAGCGACCTCGTGGTCTTCGCCACCGTCGCCGGCCGGCCCCACGTCACGGCGCCCGGCTGGTTCCGCCACAACCCCCTGGTGCTGCACGTGTCGCTGCGCGACCTCGCCCCCGAGGTCCTGCTCGCCTCGGCGAACTACGTCGACGACGTCGAGCACTGCCTGAAGGCGGACACCTCCGCCCACCTGGCCGAACAGCTGACCGGCGGCCGCGACTTCCTCGACGGCACGCTGAACGACGTACTGCTCGGCCGGACCGTTCCGCCCCGCGACCGGCCGGTGGTCTTCTCCCCGTTCGGCCTGGGCGTCCTTGACCTGGCCGTCGGCAAGTACGTCTACGACCAGGTGGCCCGGGCGGGCGAACTCCGCGTCATCGACGACTTCTTCCACGATCTGCGCCGGTACGGCTGAGGCCGTTGCCCTCAGCCCTGGGACCAGGAGGCCTGCCGTGCCCGTCATCTCCGCTCCCCATGCCTTCAACGAGGGAAACCTCTTCATCGACCTGGAGCCGAGCTTCGGATGCCGCCTCTACCTCAAGTGCGAGGGCTTCAACTTCGCCGGCTCCATCAAGTTGAAGGCCGCGAACGAGATGGTGGAGGGCGCCGAGCGGGAAGGAACCCTGACACCGGATTCCGTCCTCGTCGAGTCCTCGTCCGGAAATCTGGGCGTCGCCCTGAGCATGATCGCCGCGAGCAAGGGCTACCGGTTCCTGTGCGTGACGGACTCCCGTTGCAACCTCTCGACCCGGCTGCTCATGGAGGCCCTCGGCAGCGAGGTGCACGTCGTGGCCGGCCTGGACACCAACGGCGGCTTCCTGGGCACCCGGCTCGACTACGTCCGCGGGCTGTGCGCGTCCGACGACCGGTACGTGTGGCTCAGCCAGTACACCAACACGCAGAACTGGCGGGCCCACTTCCGCACGACGGCACCGGAGATCGCCCGGCACTTCCCGCGCCTGGACGTGCTGTTCATCGGGACGGGCACCGCCGGGACCCTGATGGGCTGCGCGCGCTACTTCCGCGAGTGGCACCGCCCGGTGCGGATCGTCGCCGTGGACAGCGTGGGCTCGGTGGCCTTCGGCGGCGAGCCCGGCCGCCGGATGATCCCCGGCCTGGGCATGAGCATGCGCCCCCCGCTCCTGGACGAGGCGTTGGTGGACGAGGTGATCCGGGTGGAGGAGGCCGACACCATCCGCACCTGTCACCGCCTGGCCCGCCGGGGCTTCCTGTTCGGCGGCTCCACGGGGACGGTGGTCAGCGCGGCGTCGGGCTGGCTGGCCCGGCACGGCACCCGTGACCTCACCGCGGTGGCCATCGCCCCCGACCTCGGCGAGCGCTACCTCGACACCGTCTACCAGACGAACTGGTTGCAGGACCTGTACGGCGAGGGCATGCTCGACTCCGCCCGGGTGAGCCCTTCGTAGCAGGGCCGAGGGGGGAACTCCCGCTCGCTGGTGACGCCGAGGCGGCGGGAACCGCCGTCCGGCCGAACTCCGGTGGCCCTCGCCCGTGCGCCCGCCCGGATGAGGGCCACCGCCTCGACGGCACCCTGGCCGCGGCCCCACGCCGGGGACCGCACCTCCACGGCGTACGACGTGCTGGAGCGGCTCTTCGCCGGCCAGGCGCACTCCGACCCGGCCAAGGAGAGCCGCGAGTTCGAGCTGATGGCGTCGGACTGCGCCGTCGCCGTCCTCGGCACCGGCCTGGCCCGCGCGCGCACGACCCCCCGAGCGTCGGGGACCGCCTCAGCCGCCAGGGCCTGGCTCCCCTTGCCCCGGGTCACGTGTCAGCGCCCCTACGACGCTCCCGCGGTGCGGCAACCCGGCATGCTCGGCACGCATCCGGGACACACGCACGGCGCCGCCCGCATCTGGCTGGCGGGAGACGGCCGCGCGGGCCGGCGGGCGGCGCGTGGACCGAGCCGAGGAGGACGGCGTCTTCGCGCGGTGATCCGGGCGCCGCCGACATCGCACGCGCCCCGGCCACCAGGTTTTACCGTTCCGTGGTTGCCGCCCCCGCGGGTCCGTCAGACCCTTGGGTCGCCACGCGGTCGGGCAACTGGTTCTGCCGGTCGAGGGGTTGCGGGGGCCCCCGGCGCTGAGCGGGGAAGGTTCATGCACCTGGAGTTCCGGCATCTGCGTATCCTGCTCACCGTCGCCGAGGCCGGCAGCATTCGCAAGGCCGCCGCGCGGCTCCAGCTGTCCCAGCCGGCCACGAGCGCCCAGCTGAAGCGCATCGAACACGAACTGGGCGGCCCGCTCTTCATCCGGGGCGCCGACGGGGTGAAGCCGAACGAGAACGGCCAGTACGTGCTGCGCTGCGCCCGTGACCTCGTCATCGGCTTCGACCGGCTGCGCGAGTACGCGCGATCGGCGGCGGAGGCGGACAGACGGACCGCCGCGCCGCTGAGGGCGGGCGGAACGGCCGGCCCTCTGGTGTCGCTGCTGGTCTCCGCCCTCTTCGAACTCGTCCCGGAACGCCGGCTCACCATAGACGCCCGTCGTTCCGTGCACACCCTGGTGAGATCGCTGAGCCTGTCGAAGTGCGACATCGCGGTGTTCGGCGAGTTCCCGGGCTTTCCCCTTCCGGTCGGCGAGTCGGTGGTGACACGCACACTGCTCCGCGAGCCGGTCTTCGTCCTCCTCGCCGAGGACCACCCGCTGGCAGGCCAGGAGACGGTCGCCCTCCATGAGTTGGCGGACGAGGACTGGGTCATGCCGGAGGCGGACGAGAGCGGTGTGCACGCCTACCTTCATCTCACCTGCCGGTCGGCGGGATTCACTCCGCGCATCGCCCATGTGACGCCGGACCTGGCCGTGGCGCGGATCCTGGTCGCCGGCCGGCGTGCCGTCTGTGGCGTATGGCCGACCGCCGAAGTGTCCGCCCAGGGCACCGTGCAGAGGCCGCTCGTGGACATCCCGTTCCACCGGCGGCTCCTGCTGGCCTGGAACACGGAGTCGGTTCCGCCCGAGCTCGCCGACGCGGCGTGCGAGCGTGTGCTGGCCGCCTATGTGTCTCTGGTGCGGCAGCGGCCCCGGTATCTGGCGTGGTGGGAGGGCGGGGGAGCGGAGTTCGCACTCGGCGACGGCCGATGACCGGCCGACCGTGACTCCCCCTGCCCTATAGCTCCGGGGTTGTACCCCAGATGAAGTCACGTCAGGGACATGTCATTTGTTGAACACTTCGCGTCAACGTCCAAGGACGTCGTCACCCCACGACGAGCGAAGGAATCCCCATGTCCCGTCCTCTTCTCGCCCTTTCCGCGGCGGTCGCCGCCGGCGTCATCACCACGGGGGCCGTTGCCGTACCCGCGCACTCCCAGACCAGGGCGGCGCGGCACGCCGCCTCCGTCCGCGACACCGCGATATCCCGGGCCAGGGCGAACGTGGCCCGGCACGCCGGTACCTTCGGGTTCGGCGCGGGCCAGGCCCTCCACGTGAAGGATGTCGTGATCGACGCAGACGGCACCCAGCACGTCCGCTTCGAGCGGACCTACCGCGGTCTCCCCGTCGTCGGCGGCGACTTCGTCGTCCACCAGAAGGCCGACGGCTCGTTCAAGGGATCCACCCGCGCCGGGGCCCACAAGGTCGCGCTCAGGTCCGTCGTTCCCGCCGTCGGCGCCGAGGGCACCGCCGCCGGGGCCCTGAAACGCGCACACGGGGCGGTACGCAACGCCAGATCCACCCCCGAGCTGATCGTATGGGCCGCCGACGGCAGCCCGCGCCTGGCCTGGCGCACCACCGTGCAGGGCCTGGGCGACAAGGGGCAGCCGCACGGCGAGGTCTTCGTCACCGACGCCACCACCGGCGCCGTGATCGAACAGTACGACGCCGAGCGCGAGGCGACCGGCACCGGCCACTCCGAATACACCGGCGACGTCAGCATCGACACCACCGAGCAGAGCGCCGGCACCTTCGCCCTGATCGACCCGCTGCGCGGCCACGTCACCAAGGACGCGCACAACCTCTCGTCGTCGTCCCTGAAAAGCTCCTCCGGCACCCTCTTCACCGACGCCGACGACATCTGGGGCGACGGCAGGAAGTTCTCCACCGACCGCGCCACCGCCGCCGTCGACGCGCACGCCAACACGGCGAAGACGTTCGACTACTACAAGACGACCTTCGGCCGCAACGGCATCAAGAACGACGGCCGCGGCGCCACCGTCTTCGTCCACGTAGGCACCGACTGGGACAACGCCCAGTGGTCGGACTCCTGCTTCTGCATGCTGACCGGCGACGGCAACGGCACCACCGACCCCGAGCAGGTCGACCTCGACACCATGGGCCACGAGATGACCCACGGCGTCACCTCGGCCACCGCCAACCTGCGTTACAGCGGTGAGTCCGGCGGCCTGAACGAGTCCACCAGCGACATCCTCGGCACCATGGTGGAGTGGTACGCCGACAACCCGGTCGACACTCCCGACTACCTCTTCAGCGACCAGTCCACCCCGCCGTGGCTGCGCCGCTTCGACAAGCCGTCGCTGGACGGCCGCTCCGCCGACTGCTGGTCGAAGTCGGTCGGCCGCCTCGACGTGCACTACTCCTCGGGCGTCGGCAACCACTGGTTCTACCTGGCCAGTGAGGGCAGCGGCGCCAAGACCGTCAACGGCGTCTCCTACAACAGCCCCACCTGCAACAGCTCCACCGTCACGGGCATCGGCAACCAGAAGGCCTCCGCCATCTGGTACCGGGCCCTGAGCGTCTACATGACCTCCACCACGGACTACAAGGGGGCCCGCACCGCGACCCTGAACGCGGCGAAGGACCTCTACGGCGCCACCAGCCCCGAGTACGCCACCGTGGCCGCGGCCTGGAGCGCGGTCAACGTCCTCTGACACTCCCGGGCACCGCTGCGGGAGGCAACTCCGTGTGCTGCCAGGGCAGAAGATCCATGTTCGGGTGATGTGTGCCGTATCACGCCGCACAAGTCCGCTCAAGTTGTCTGAATCACAGCGGATATGTCCATTTAGCGTCCATGCTTGCCGGGACAGCGGTTCCCGAAGGGGAGCCCCTCGGCATGGGCGCGAAGTTCCGAAGTGGCCCATGGCGCAGTCCTCGTGACATTCCTCCTGGATCTCCCGGAAAGGTGCCCACCATGGCCGCTTACCTCTGTCCTCCTGCCGTGATACACGGCGAGCACGCCGTGCGGACCAGCCAGATCGTGGCGGAGGTGCGCGACCGGCATCCGCACGCGGCGTGGGCGCCCCGCATCGACGGCATCGCGGCCGGTACGGGCATCGAGACCCGCGGGTGGATGCTGCCGCTGGAGACCGCCGTCGCACCCGGCAACGGCGGCGGACTGCGGGCCGTCGGCACCGGGCCGGCCCGAAAGGCGCTGGCACGCGACGGGTTCACCGAGCACGACGTCGACCGCGCGATCGCGGCCCTCGAGGCGATGCCCGCTCCGCAGACCGTCCAGGAGCGCACCGCGCCCGCGTGGGAGGCCGTGCGGTCCTACGGCGAGCGTGCGGCACGCGGAGCCCTGCAGACAGCCGGGCTGGACGCCGCGGACGTCGACTGCCTGATCACGAGTCACTCCACCACCCCGGCGCTGCCGGGGCTGGACATCGCCCTGGCCAACCGGCTCCCGCTCCGCAACGACGTGATGCTGCTGCCGGCCACGCAGTGGGCCTGCGTCGCGGGGACCCGCTCCCTCGCCCTGGCGGCGGATCTCGTGGCCGCGGACCCCGACCGGGTGGTCCTGGTCGTGATCGCGGAGGCGCTGAGCACGACCTACCAGCCCGCGGACGACACCCTGGAGTCCCTGATCGTCCGGCTGCTGTTCGCGGACACCGCGGTGGCCGCGGTGGTCACGGGCCGCCCGAGGCGCGAGTCGGTGCTGCGGTTGGACGCCGCCTGGCACCACACCCTGCCCGGCACCCAGGACCTGCACCGCCTGGACACACGTGCGGACGGCACCCACTTCGTGATGGACCGGCGCGGGCCGCGCGCCGTGCAGGAGACGGTCACCGCGATGTGGGAGTGGCTGCGCGTCCGCTATCAGGACCACCCCGACTCCTGGCACCCCGACGTGCTGCTCGCGCACCCCGGCGGGACCCGGGTGCTGGAGTACATGGAGCAGACGATGCCCGACGCGTGGCCGTCGGGGCTGCTGGACCACAGCCGGGACAGCTACACCAGCGGCAACCGCGGAGGCGCCGCCGTGTTCGACATCCTGCGCCGGGCGCACGACGCCGGGCAGAAGTCGGGCAGCCGCGCCGTCCTGTACGCGGCGGCACCGGGCCTCACCGCCACCGCCCTGGAAGGGGAGTGGCTGTAGAGGCGCACGCCTCCGCCGCGCCCGCTCTTGCGCCCGCGTACGCCCACGCCCGCGTACGCCCGCGCGGCCCCGTCCCGCGCCCCGGTCACCTCCTGACTTCCGCCCAGACCACCTTGCCAGTGTCCGTCCACCGCACCCCCCACCGGCTGGTCAGTCTGTGCACGACGTTCAGGCCCCGCCCGCCGTCGTCGAGGAGGCCGCCCCGGCTCAGCCGTGGCCTCCCGTTGCCCGTGTCGCCCACCTCGCACAGCAGGCCGTGACCGGTTCTGATCAGTCGTACCGTGACGGGCCCCGTGGCGAAGCGCACCGCGTTGGTGACCAGCTCGCTGACCAGGAGCGGCACGTCGTCCCGGGTGTCGTCCCTGGTGGGCCAGTTGCGCAGCACCGCCGCGACGTACGCGCGGGCACGGGCGGGCGCGTCGTCGCGGGCGGGTATCCGCCAGGTGACGGTGTCCCCCTTGCGGTAGCCGATCATCCGCGCGAGCAGCAGGGTCACGTCGTCACGCCGGCGCACGGGCGTCAACGCGGAGACGATGTGCCGTGCGGCCTGTTCCAGGGCGTCCCAGGGGTGCACCGCGGCCACGGCATCCGCCAGTCTGCCGATGCCCTCGTCGATCGACAGGGCCGGATCCTCCACCAGGCCGTCGGTGTACAGGGTGAGCAGGGAGCCCGGGGGCGCGCCGAACGTGTGCACGTCGAACGGCTCCCGCAACGCGAACTCGGCGCCCAGACCGGGGTGGGGGCGGATCGCGAGCGGGCCCGCGTGCCCGTTCGGGAGCACCAGGATCGGGGGGAGGTGGCCGGCGCTGGAGAGCGCCACGTGGTGGCCGACCGGGTCGTAGAGGGCGATGCAGCAGGTGGAGCCGAGGGCGCTGTAGCCGGCCGCCAGCCCGGACTCCGCGTCGTCCAGCAGCGTCACGGTCTCGTCCAGGTGCTCCAGCACCTCGTCGGGTGCCAGCCCCGCGGACAGCAGCGCGCGGGCCTCCATGCTCAGCTGGCCCATGGTGGCCGCGGCTCCCAGGCCGTGCCCGACGACGTCACCGACCACCAGCGCGGTACGGCCGTCCGGCAGCGGGAAGCTGTTCACCCAGTCGCCGCCGACGCCCGCGCTGTCGGGGGTGGCGGGCTGGTAGACGCTGGCGATCTCGACGGTGTCGCCGCCGGTCCGGGGCAGCAGCCGGCGCTGCAACGCCAGCACCTGCGTGTGCTCGCGCTGGTGCTGACGGGCCAGGTCGACGTGGTGGGCGGTCCTGGCCACCAGTTCCTGGAGGTCGAGCAGCTCGCTGTCGCGGAAGGGGCGGTCCGCCCGCCGCCAGACCTCCGCCACGCCCAGCACGACGGGCGGTGCGCAGTCCAGGACCAGTGGTATGCACGCCACGCTCGCCGACCGGTCACCGGGCACCAGGGCGCGTATCACTCGCGGACTGCCGAGTACCCGCTCCACCGCTGCCCGGTCGGGTAGGACGATCGCCTGCGGGGCGTCGTCCCGGCGCACCGCCTGCGCCAGCAGGCGGCTCGCGTCGCTCGGCAGATCGTCGCCCGGAGTCACATAACCCTCCGGCCACGCCCGGTCCGGCACCAGGGCCGCCCGCCGTAGCCGGATGCGCCCCCGCGCCTGCTCGGTCACTCCCTCGCCCGTCCACACGGAGAAGTCCAGGTCGACGGCGGCCACGTCTCCCCACGCCAGCAGGGACTCCGCCAGCGACTGCGCGGTCTCGCCGATGTCCAGCGAGGTGCCGACCGCGGTCTCGGCGGCGTACAGGTGCAGCCTCGTGGCCATGGCGATCACGGAGACGGTCAGACCCTCCTGCGGCGCCGCGGCGGGCAGGATGCTCATCGAGACCACCAGCTCGGACCCGTCGCCGCGCCGCAGACGCTGGATCCGGGCGACATGCGCCTCACCCGTCTCCAGTACCTGCCGCAACCGCCGCGTGACCGTCGGTACGTCCCCGGGGGGCAGGAGATCGACGAAAGAACTGCCCGCCGGGGCGTCCAGACCCGCGAAGACGGGGGCGTCCAGATTGCAGCGGGTGACTCTCAGATCCCTGCCCAGGTTGACCACGCCGAGGATCTGGTCGTGACGGTCGGCTCCCGGGCCGTCGGGCACGCGTCGGCCGGCCGTGCGGTCGCCCTGCGCGTCGGCCGGACCGGTGCCCCGGGGCGCTCCGCCGCGCGGGATGTAGCGCCCCAGGGCACCGCTGACCAGTTCGAAGGGCGAAGAGGACGAGGGGGAGGGTGTGGAGTCCATACGGCTCTCTCGGCAATCCCCGGCACAGCACCGGGGCCGTACTCGCAACCGTGCGACGGGGCCCCGAGATCCCTGACCGCACACCTCATTGAATAACACCGGGGGCCGCTGCGCCCACAGCGGCGGATCGCGCGCCGCGTGTGCGGTGCCGCGAGCGGTGTCGGCCGGGACGGACTCCGCGAGCCGGCCGACACCGCCCCGCGCGACCGGCCACCCGCCCGAGACCCGCCCGGCGTCGTCCGGCGGCCCTCCTGGCGGCCGAACATGGTGAGCCGCGTCGCATCGGAGCGGGGGAGGCTTGCTGTGCAACGAGTTGCATAGCAGGATCGGTGTCATGGCGCTCGAACACGCGATCCTGGTGTCGCTCCTGGAGAAGCCCGGATCCGGCTATGAGCTGGCCCGGCGTTTCGAGCGGTCCATCGGCTATTTCTGGACCGCGACGCACCAGCAGATCTATCGCGTGCTCAAGCGCATGGAGAACGACGGCTGGGTCGACGCCCGGGAGGTCCCGCAGCAGGGCCGGCCGGACAAGAGGGAGTACTCCGTCGCCGACCTCGGCCGGGCGGCGCTGTCCTCCTGGCTGCACGATCCGATCGAGCCGGAGAGCGTCCGCCACGACCTGGCCGTGAAGATCCGGGGCGCCGCCTTCGACGACCCGGCCGCCCTGATCCGGGAGGTGGAGCGGCACCGGCAGGCACACCGGAACCGGCTGGCGCGCTATCTCGCGGGCGAGGTCCGGGACTTCATCGGGCCCGAGGCGGAGACAGCCGGCACGGAGACGCCGCTCGACGCGGAACGAGAGCTTCAGCACGTCGTCCTGCGCGGCGGCATCGCGTACGAGCGGATGATGATCGACTGGCTGGACGACGTGCTCGCCACACTGGCCCGGTTCGGGCCGGGCCGCTGATCGCCGCCGCGCCCGCGCCGGCCTCCCGGTGCGCCGGGCCTGCCGCCGGTCCTCCCGGTCCGCCGTCCCCTCCGCCGGGCCTCCCGGTCCGGCCCCTGCCCAGCCGTCGAACCTTCGATCCCCCTTTGTCCACCGGCCGAAAGGCGTCCCACCATGGCTGACCAGCTGCTGTTCAACCCGCGCGGCTACGACCCCGCGCACTTCGACCCCGAGACGCGCCGCTTGCTGCGTGCCACCGTCGACTGGTTCGAGGAGCGCGGGAAGCGGCGGCTGCTGGAGGATTACCGGACCCGCGCGTGGCTCGGTGACTTCCTCGCCTTCGCCGCGAAGGAGAACCTGTTCGCCACCTTCCTGACGCCGTCGTCCGCAGCGGGCGAGGGGGAGCCGGACAAGCGGTGGGACACCGCCCGGATCGCTGCGCTCAACGAGATCCTCGGCTTCTACGGCCTGGACTACTGGTACGCCTGGCAGGTGACGATCCTCGGCCTCGGCCCGGTCTGGCAGAGCGACAACGCCGCCGCTCGTGCCCGGGCCGCGCGACTCCTCGCCCAGGGAGAGGTGTTCGCGTTCGGCCTGTCGGAGAAGACCCACGGCGCCGACATCTACTCCACCGACATGCTGCTCGAACCCGACGGTGACGGGGGCTTCCGCGCCACCGGCTCCAAGTACTACATAGGCAACGGCAACGCCGCCGGACTCGTCTCCGTCTTCGGCCGCCGCACCGACGTAGAGGGCCCGGACGGCTATGTGTTCTTCGCCGCCGACAGCCGTCACCCCGCCTACCACCTGGTCAAGAACGTCGTCGACTCCTCGAAGTTCGTCAGCGAGTTCCGCCTGGAGGACTACCCCGTGGCGGCCGAGGACGTCCTGCACACCGGCCGCGCCGCCTTCGACGCCGCCCTCAACACCGTCAACGTCGGTAAATTCAACCTGTGCACCGCCTCGATCGGCATCTGCGAGCACGCGATGTACGAGGCCGTCACCCACGCCCACAACCGCGTCCTGTACGGCCGCCCCGTCACCGCCTTCCCGCACGTGCGGCGCGAGCTGACCGACGCGTACGTCAGGCTCGTCGGCATGAAGCTGTTCAGCGACCGTGCCGTCGACTACTTCCGCTCCGCCGGCCCGGACGACCGCCGCTACCTGCTCTTCAACCCGATGACGAAGATGAAGGTGACCACGGAGGGCGAGAAGGTCATCGACCTCATGTGGGACGTGATCGCGGCCAAGGGCTTCGAGAAGGACAACTACTTCGCCCAGGCGGCGGTGGAGATCCGCGGCCTGCCGAAGCTGGAAGGCACGGTCCACGTCAACCTGGCGCTGATCCTCAAGTTCATGCGCAACCACCTCCTCGACCCGGTCGACCACCCCGGCGTGCCGGCCCGCCTCGACGCGGCCGACGACGACTTCCTGTTCCGGCAGGGACCGGCCCGCGGCCTCGGCTCGGTGCGCTTCCACGACTGGCGGCCCGCCTTCGAGGCCTACGCGCACCTGCCCAACGTGACCCGCCTGCGCGAACAGGCCGACGCGCTCTGTGCGTTCGTCGCCACCGCCGCCCCCGACGCGGAGCAGAGCCGCGACCTCGACCTCCTTCTCGCGGTCGGTCAGCTCTTCGCCCTCGTCGTGCACGGGCAGCTCGTCCTGGAACAGGCGGCCCTCGCCGGACTCGACGAGGACGTGCTCGACGAACTCTTCGCCGTTCTCGTGCGGGACTTCTCCGCGCACGCCGTCGAACTGCACGGCAAGGACTCGGCGACCGAGGCGCAGCAGGAGTGGGCGCTGGGTGCCGTCCGGCGACCGGCCGTCGACGAGGCGCGCACGGAGCGGGTCTGGCAGCGGGTCGAGGCGCTGTCCGGCACGTACGAGATGGCTCCGTAGACGCGCCGGCACAGCACCGGGGAGGCCGGGCCGCGCGAGCCGCCCTCCGGCCGGTCGGGGTACGGCTCCGTGAGCCGCACCCCGACCGGTGCCGTCCGGTTGCGTCAAGTGGTCGGGCAGCCGGCCGGGGTGGCCCGCGACGCGTCGTCGATCAGCGCCCGCTGGGCCGCCTGGAGCCGCTGCACATCGGGCTTGACGACCGTACGGTCGTAAGTCGTCAGGCCGTTGAGCTCGCCCTCGACGTCCGAGATCTGGGTGTAGACGGCGCCGTTGCCGCCCTCGCAGGCCAGCGCGTGCACCTCGGCGAGCTTCGCCAGATAGTCGTCGGTGTAGCGGGCCGGGTCGACGTCGACGTACGACTGCTGCACCGGCCAGGCGTGGCCGGGCACCGCGAGACCGAGACCGCCGTACTCGCCGCTGACCAGGGCACGCCTGCCGTCGGGGTGCGGTGGCAGCGCCGGGCTCGGGTAGCCGTGTTCGTCCATGATGTCGCCGGTGCCGCCGTCCGCGCCGAGGTTGAGGCCCGACATGCTGTCGACCAGCCGGGTCGGGTCCCAGGACTTGGCCTGGTCGGCGATGCGGGCCATGTCGTACTGGCCCCAGCCCTCGTTGAAGGTGACCCACATGACCACCGACGGGCTGCTGATGTGCTCGTCGATCATCTGCCTCATCTCGTGCTCGTACTCGGCGCGTTGGGCGGACGTGTCGGGCACCCTGCTCATCGCCGGCATGTCCTGCCAGACCAGCAGGCCGAGCCGGTCGGCCCAGTAGAACCAGCGGTCGGGTTCCACCTTGATGTGTTTGCGGACCGCGTTGAAGCCCATCGCCTTGTGCATCTTCAGGTCGTGGGCGAGGGCAGCGTCGGTGGGCGCGGTGTACAGGCCGTCCGGCCAGAAGCCCTGGTCCAGCGTGGCCATCATGAAGACGGGCTCGCCGTTGAGGACGGTGCGCGGGACGCCGTTCACCTTCTCGACCGCGATGGAGCGCATCCCGAAGTAGCTGCCGACGCGGTCGCCGCCGACGCGCACCCTCAGGCCGTACAGGAAGGGGTCGCCGGGTGACCACAGGTGCGCGTGCGGGATCTTCAGCGTGAGGGGTTCGCCGCTGCGGCCGACGGCCGTGGCGACCTTGCGGTGACCGTCGTACGCCGTGGCCCGCACCGGGAGTCCGGCCCGCACGCCCCGCGGCTCGACGGTGAGCGTTCCCGCGGGGACGTCCGGGGTGAGCTTGAGGGTGTCGACGTGGTCGGCCGCGACCGGCTCCATCCAGACGGTCTGCCAGATGCCGGACGACGGGGTGTACCAGATGCCGCTGGGGTCGGTGCGCTGCTTGCCGACCGGCGGGTTCTCGCCGGCGGCCGCGTCCGTCGGGTCGTGGACGCCGACGATCAGCTCCTGAGTGCGGCCGGGTTCGAGGGCGCCGGTGATGTCGGCGGTGAACTTGTCGTAGCCGCCCTTGTGTTCGGCGACCTTCGTGCCGTTGACGTACACCTCGGCCTGCCAGTCGACGGCCCCGAAGTTCAGCTGCAGGTGCTTGCCCGAGCCGATCCTCCAGTCGGCCGGGACGGTGAAGGTGCGCCGGTACCACATCCGGTCCTCGTGCCGTTCGATCCCCGACAACTGGGACTCGACCGGGTACGGGACGAGGATCCGCTCGCGCAGTCGCTTGCCGACCGGGGGCCGCTCGCCGGGGGCGGCGGCGGCGAACTGCCAGGTGCCGTTCAGGTTCCGCCAGGTGTCACGGGTGAGCTGGGGGCGGGGGTACTCGGGGTGGGCGTTGCCGGGAGTGACCTCGTCCGCCCACGGGGTGCGCAGTTCGTGCGTGGAGTGGTTGGGGCCGCTGCTCCAGAAGGCTCCGACGGCCTTGCCGTCCCGGGTGCCGAGGCCGCCCCTGCCGTCGTAGTGGACGTCGGCGAGGCCGGGCGCGGTGCCGGTCCTGTTGCCGACCACGGGCTCCTTGAGCGCCACGAGCAGGGACCTGGGGTCGCCCGGGTCGGCCGTGGCCGTGCCGAGCGGCCACTCGGCTCCGCCGATCACGGCGTCGATGTGGTCGGTGACGCCGGCCGGCGGCGCGGCGAGTGCCTGGGCGAAGTCGAGCTTGAGGGTGCGGCCGTCCTTGAGGACGGTGGCGGCCAGGGCGCCGTCGTAGTCGAAGCCGTCGGGCAGACGGAAGGCCGACGACGGGATCGCCTCCTCGGCCTCTCCCGGCTCGGTCCAGCGCAGGTGGAGGTTGGAGCCGCCGAAGTGCTCGAAGTACTCGACCTTGACGTCGTACGCCTTGCCGGCCGTCAACTCCACCGGCTGGGAAGTCTGTTCGTTGTCCCAGTCGTCGACCCAGTGGTCGATGACCGGCTTGCCGTCGATCCACAGCCGGAAGCCGTTGTCGCCGGTCATCGAGAAGGTGGTGGGGCCGGTCCTCTCCGGTACGACCTTGCCGGTCCAGCGGACGCTCACGTCGTCGTTCCGGCCGGTGGCGGACCGGAGACGGGGCTCGAGGTCGCGGAAGTCGATACCGGGGTCGAAGGCGGTCGCCTTGAGTTCGTGGAAGTCGAAGGCTCCGGGTGCGGACTGGGTGTAGTACTCGCCCTTGAGGCCGTGGGGTTCCAGGGGGGAGCCGGCGGCCGTCGCGGACGGCGCTGCGGCGAGACCGGTGATGCCGAGAGCTGCGGTGAGCAGCATGGCCAGTCGCTGTCGGCTTCTGCTGGGGTGCACTTGTCTCCTTGGGGGGTGAGCTGATCGATGGCTCGTCGAGACGTTGTACAACGTTGGAAGGAGAGAGCAATGGGCATGACAGCATGGCGTCCGGCCGCCTGTCCAGAGGCGTGCGCGCCGGAACGGTCCGGGCAGGGGCGCACGCCGCCTCGGCGGTGTGACGGCGCGTCATGTCCGTAGACCGGCGACGGGCTCCCGCAGCACACTTCTCCCCACGGTCCATGGCCGGCGACTCAGGAGTCACGGCACTTGTTCGCGTGACGTCATCGCTCCGGAAGCGGTGGTGGTCCGGCCCCGCGCACACCCGCCGAGGACGGGCGGCGGTGCGGTACCGCTTGCCTTGTCAGTGTGACGAAACCGCATGTATAACGTTGTAAAACCAGCGCGGAAGGGCTCGGCCGCACGGCTCACGGCGGCGACGCCGGACCCGTACCGGCCACCCGGGTCGGGTCGCTCAGAAGGGACGAACGTGCGGGTCAGCCTCAAGGACGTCGCCGCGCACGCGGGGGTCTCCATCAAGACCGTCTCCAACGTGGTGAACAACTACCAGCACGTCACCCCCGCCATGCGGGAACGCGTCCAGCGCTCCATCGACGCGCTCGGCTACCGGCCCAACCTGGCCGCCCGGCACCTGCGCAAGGGGCGCACGGGCATCATCGCGCTCGCACTGCCCGAACTCGGCAACCCCTACTTCGCCGAACTCGCCGCCACCGTCATCGACGCCGCCGCCGAACACGACTACATCGTGCTGCTCGACCACACCGGCGGACGGCGCGAACAGGAGATCCTGGTCAGCCAGGGATTCCGGGCACGGGTCATCGACGGACTGATCCTCAGCCCGATCGAACTGGAAGCCGGCGACCTCGGCGACCGCACGGAGAACGTGCCGCTGGTCCTGCTCGGCGAGCGGGAGTACGACCTGCCCTACGACCACATCGCCATCGACAACATCGCCGCCGCCCGCACCGCCGTCCGGCACCTGATCGACCTGGGCCGCCGGGAGATCGCGTTCATCGGCGCCCGGCGCGGCCGCAGTGAGCCCGCCCAGCTGCGCGTGCGCGGCTGGCGCGAGGAGCTGACCCTGGCCGGACTGCCCGCCGATGACGGGCTCGTCGCCGCCACCGACGGCTGGGGGCACGCGGAAGGCGCGGAAGCCATGGCGCGCATCCTGGAGACGGGGAGGCGCCCCGACGCGGTCTTCGCCTACAACGACCCGATGGCCATCGGCGCGATGCGGGTGCTGCACGAGTGGGGTCTGCGGGTGCCCGAGGACGTCGCGGTGGCCGGATTCGACGACGTGGTCGAAGGACGGTTCGGCGCGGTGACCCTCACGTCCGTCTCACCGGACAAGGGGGCCATCGGCCGGCTCGCGGTGGAGTCGGTGCTGGCTCGGCTCGGCGGCAGGGCTCCCGAACCCCGGCGCATCCGGGTCGACCACCGGCTGGTGGAGCGGGAGAGCACCGTGGGACGCCGAGCGACCGGCGGCGGCACGAGCGATTGACCGCACCGGCGGGGGTGCCGCACCCCGTGGGTCGCGGCGCCCTCTTCGGGGGCCGAGCGTCCTCGCGGTCGACGGACGGCAGGCGCGGCCTCGCCGGCGACGGGGGAGGGGCGGCCGACCGGCTGGTGCGGAGCGCATGGTGCCGCGTGGTCCAAGGTCACATGTCGGTTACACGGCAGGGTAGTTCACGGGTCCGGGGACGGCCGCGGCCGATCGGCGCCTGTGACACACCGCATCACTGAAGTCCCTGTTCAGTACGTGTTTCGCGTCGCCGCGCGGTACGCCGCGGCCGGTGGGTTCGCGGCGAGCCGGCCCGGCCCCGGCCGCGTCCCGGCTCCCGGCCTGATGTCCGTACGCGGTGCGCAAGGGGTTTACAGCCCTCTTCCAACGATGTAAAAACCTGCTTGCGGCGGACCGGACAGCGTCCTGCGCCGGGGGAGAAGCACCGCTCGTGCCCGTCTGATGCCTCCTCAGTTCCCTTCACGCGTCGCCCGGATCGGGGTCACCATGCAGCGCACCACTCACCGTCCTCACCTCCTCACCCGTCCCGTGCTGGTCGCCCTGGCCGCAGCGGTGGCCCTGACCGCCACCGCGTGCACCAAGTCGGAGGACGACGCCTCGGGCAAGCCGCGCTCCACGGCGGCCGCGGACGGCGCCGAGCAGAAGGTCGTCACGCCCGGACCCGGCAGCAAGAGCTGCACCATCGGCGCCTACGGAGCGAAGAAGACCGACCTGAGGAACGCGACCGTCGGCTTCTCCCAGTCGGAGAAGGAGGCCAACCCGTTCCGCATCGCCGAGACGCGGTCCATCAAGGACGAGGCGAAGAAGCGGGGAGTCAGACTCCTGACGGCCAACGCCCAGTCGCAGTTCTCCAAGCAGATCAGCGACGTGCAGGACCTGCTCGCCAAGGGTGCCGACCTGCTGGTCATCGCCCCGCTCAACTCCGACGGCTGGGACCCGGTGCTCCAGGCCGCCGCCGCCAGGAAGGTGCCGATCGTCACGATCGACCGCAAGATCAACGCGAAAGCCTGCAAGGACTACGTCTCCTTCATCGCCTCGGACTTCGTCGAGCAGGGCCGGCGTGCCGCCGACCGGATGATCGAGGCGACGGGCGGCAAGGGCGAGGTCGCCATCCTGCTGGGTTCGGCCGGGAACAATGTCACCACCGAGCGCACCAAGGGCTTCAAGGAGCGGATCGCCGCGAAGGCCCCCGGCCTGAAGGTCGTCTTCGAGCAGACCGGTGACTTCGCCCGCGAGAAGGGCCAGCAGGTCACCGAGCAGCTCATCCAGTCCGAGCCCGGTATCAAGGGCATCTACGCGGAGAACGACGAGATGGGCCTGGGCGCGGTGGCCGCGCTCAAGGGTGCCGGCAAGAAGGCCGGCGACATCAAGATCGTCACGGTGGACGGCACCCGCAACGCCGTCCAGGGCATCGTCGACGGCTGGGTCAGCGGTGTCATCGAGTCCAACCCGCGCTTCGGTCCACTGGCGTTCCGGACGCTGGACACGTTCACCAAGGGCGGCGAGGTCCCCCAGGACATCGTCATCCAGGACAGCGCCTACGACAGCGGCAACGCCAAGCAGGACATCGGCAAGGCGTACTGACCCACGGGTGGGCCCGATGCCGACCGGGCCCTCCGCACGCTCACGTCACTCCCCTTCTCCCCGCTCTGCCTGGAGGCACAGGTGGCACCCCCCGCCGAGATCCTCGCCGTCCGCGGACTGACCAGGAACTTCCCCGGTGTCCGCGCCCTCGACGGTGTGGACCTCACCCTGCACCCCGGTGAGGTGCACGCCCTCATCGGCGAGAACGGCGCCGGCAAGTCCACCCTCATCAAGGTGCTGACCGGCGTGTACCGGGCGGACGCCGGCGACATCACCTTCCAGGGCCGCAAGGTCTCCTTCGCCACGCCGCTGGAGGCCCAGAAGGCCGGCATCTCCACCATCTACCAAGAGGTCAACCTCATCCCGCTGCTGAGCGTGGCCCGCAACCTCTTCCTCGGACGCGAGCCCCGCAACCGCCTCGGCCTGCTGGACCTCGCCCGCATGCACCAGGAGGCCGGGGAGAGGCTGCGCACCTTCGGCGTCCGGGTGGACGTCCGGCAGCCGCTGCGGACCCTCGGCGTCGGCGCCCAGCAGATGGTGGCCCTCGCCCGCGCGGTCGCCGCGGACGCCCGGATCGTCATCATGGACGAACCGACCTCCTCCCTCGAACCACGCGAGGTGCGGACCCTGTTCGCGGTGATCCGCCGCCTGCGCGAGGCGGGCATCGCCGTCGTCTACGTCAGCCACCGCCTGGACGAGCTGTACGCCGTGTGCGACACCGTCACCGTGCTGCGCGACGGACGCCGCGTGCACCACGGCCGGCTGGCCGACCTGCCCCGCCTCGAACTGGTCTCCACGATGCTCGGCCGTGAACTCGGCGAGGTCCGCCAGGAAGGTCTGACCAAGTTCACCGGCGACCACCACGCGGCCGGCGCCCAGCCGGTGCTGGAGGCAGCGGACCTCACCGTGCCGCACAAGCTGCACGGCGTGTCCGTGAGCATCCGGCCGGGCGAGGTCGTCGGCCTCGGCGGGCTGCTCGGCTCCGGGCGTACCGAGACGGCGAAGGCCATCTCCGGTGCCCTGCCGGTTCGTTCCGGCAGTGTCATGGTCGCCGGGATCCCGGTGCGCGGCGGTTCCACGCCCGGCGCCATCCGGGCCGGCATCAGCCTGCTGCCCGAGGACCGCAAGAGCGAGGGCATCGTCCCCGGTCTGTCGGTCCGGGAGAACATCGCGCTGGCCGCCCTGCCCCGGCTCTCCCGCTTCGGCCTCGTGTCCGAGTCCCGTGTGGACAGCATCGTCGACACCTTCATCGAGCGGTTGCGGATCAAGGCGTCGTCACCGCACCAGAAGGCCGGCGAACTGTCCGGCGGCAACCAGCAGAAGGTACTGCTCGCCCGCTGGCTCGCGATGAACCCCAAGGTGCTGCTGCTCGACGAGCCGACGCGCGGCATCGACGTCGGCGCCAAGGCCGAGGTGCAGAAACTCGTGGACGAACTCGCCGCGGACGGCCTGGGCGTCCTGCTCATCTCCTCCGACCTGGAGGAACTGATCGAAGGGTCCGACCGCGTGGTCGTACTGAAGGACGGTGCCGTCGTCGGCGAACTGACCGGCGACGACGTCACCGAGAACAAGCTGATGCGGGCCATCGCCGGGGACGCCCCGGCGCGGGACGCGGTGAAGGAGGCGGGCACCGATGGCTGAGGCCACGCTCCGCACCACCCCGCTGGACAGGGCCCGCGTCCTGCCATGGCTGCAGACCTACGGCGTCTACGCGGGCGTCGCGCTGCTGCTGGTCGTCAACGTCCTCATCACGCCGCACTTCCTGTCCGCAGAGAACTTCCGCACCCAGGCCGTCCAGGTCGCCCCGGTGATCATCGTGGCGATCGGCATGGCCCTGGTCATCGGCACCGAGGGCGTCGACCTGTCCGTCGGCGCCGTGATGGCACTGGCGGCCTCGGTGACCGCCCTCTACCTCGGCTACGGCCTGCTGCCGGCGCTGCTGATGGTGGCGCTGTTCGCCGCCGGCGCAGGCCTCGCCAACGGGGTGCTGGTCGCGTTCGTCGGGGTCCAGCCCATCGTCGCCACCCTCGCCCTCATGGTCGGCGGCCGCGGCCTCGCCCTGGTGCTGCTGCCGCAGCTGGAGGACGTGCGCAACCCCGCGCTGGTCTCCCTGGGGTCGGGCGACCTCCTCGGCATTCCCTGCCTGATCCTGATCGCGGCGGCGCTGGCACTGCTGGTGGCCCTCGTCGTCCGCCGCACCGCCTTCGGGCGCCAGCTCCTCGCCATCGGCGACAGCCGCCCCGCGGCCCAGCTCGCCGGCCTGCCCGTACGCAGGGTCCTCATCCTCGTCTACGTCGCCTGCGCGCTGCTCGCGGCCGTGGCCGGCGTGCTGGCCACCGCCCGGCTCCAGGCCAGTGACCCGACCTCGCTGGGCAACCTGATGGAACTGTCCGCCATCACCGCCGTCGTGGTCGGCGGCACCCCGCTGACCGGCGGCCGGGTCGACATCGCCGGCACGGTGGCCGGCGCGGTCCTCATCCAGCTGCTCACCGCCACCCTCATCAAGCACGATCTGCCGCCCTCCTGGACCCAGATCGCCCAGGCCATAGTGATCGTCGCCGCGGTCTACGCGGCACGCGGACAGGGGAAGCGATGACCGCCACCAGGACGGACCCACCCGTGACCACCGCGAGCGGCGAACCGGCGGGCGGCTCGGAGCCGGTGGGCTCAGCGCGTTCCGAACGGCTGAGCGCGCTGGTCCAGCAGCACGGCGCGCTCGCGGTGCTGGTGATCGTCTGCGTCATCGCCTCGGCCGGCTTCGACACGTTCGCCACCGGCGACAACGTCTCCAACATGGCGACCGGTTCGGCGTTCCTCGCCGTCATCGCCCTCGGTATGACGTTCGTCATCATCACCGGCGGCATCGACCTGTCGGTCGGTTCCCTCTTCGCGCTCGGCGGCGTCCTGGCGGCCTGGGGGTCCCGGCACGGCACCCTGGTGGCACTGCTGCTGCCCCTCGCCGTCTGCGGCCTCATCGGCGTCGTCAACGGCCTGCTCGTCGCCCGCTCCCGGCTGGCCCCCTTCATCGTCACGCTGGCCGCCATGCTGGGGGCGCGCGGACTGATGCTGGCGCTGACGGACGAGGGCGCCCAGACGTACCTGATCGGCAAGGGCTCGTTCCTCGCCGAACTCGGCCAGGGCAGCACCCTGGGCGTCGGCAACCCGGTGTGGATCACGGTGGCGCTGTTCGCCGCCGGAGCCGTGGTGCTGCGCCGCACCCGGTTCGGACAGCACGTGTACGCGGTCGGCGGCAACGAGGACGCGGCGGCCCTGATGGGCGCGCCCGTGGCCCGTACCAAGATCCTCGTCTACACGCTGTCCGGCGTCCTGGCCGGGCTGGCCGGGGCCCTCAACGCCGCCTGGCTGGCCTCCGGCGTGACCATCCTCGGCAACGGCATGGAACTGGACGCCATCTCCGCGGTCGTCATCGGCGGCACCCTGCTCACCGGAGGCCTCGGCTACGTCAGCGGTTCCCTGGTCGGCGTCCTGCTGCTCAAGGTGATCCAGAACGTCATCAACCAGATCGGCTCCCTGGACTCCTCCTACCAGCAGGTCGTCAGCGGCGCCTTCCTGGCCGTCGTCGTGATCGCGCAGACCTGGCTGGGCCGCAAACGGCAGCTCATGTGACGAACCCCGGAGGCGGCGGCCATGCCTCTCTCGTGCCCCGGCTGCCGCGTCCGCTCCGGGCGGCCGTCTTCGTGCCCGCCGCCTTGACCCTGCGGGAGCCGCCCGGTTCCCGCCTTGCCGCCGGGCGGCTCGCAGCCCCGGGCAAGGACAACGATGTCGTGGAAGAGAGGTCCGCTGTGCGCATCAGCAGACGTGAGGTCATCAGAGGCGGCGCCGCCGTCGCCGGCGCGGCCGTGCTGGGGCCGGTGACCGGACGGCCCGCCGCGGCGGCGACCACGCCGTGGTATCCGGCCAACCGGGCGCCCCTGCAACCGTCGGCGTTCCTGCGGCTGCCGCCCGGCGCGGTGCGTGCGCGCGGCTGGCTCGCCACGCAGCTCGCCCGTCAGGCCGACGGCCTGTGCGGACACTACCCGCAGACGTCGCACTTCCTGCGGTACGAGGACACCGGATGGATCCACGCGGGCCTGGACGGCTGGGAGGAAGTCCCCTACTGGCTGCGCGGCTTCGTCGACATGGCCTACGTGACCGGTGACGCGACCGCACTGGCCACCGCGTCGACGTGGATGAACGGGGTGCTCGCCAACCAGGCGGCCGACGGGTACTTCGGCCCGTCACGGCTGCGGACGTCCCTCGACGGGCATGTCGACCTGTGGCCGCACATGCCGATGCTGCACGCCCTGCGCTCCTTCGCCGAGTACTCCGGCGACAGCCGCGTCGTTCCCTTCCTGACCCGGTACTTCGCCTACGTCCACGCCCAGCCCGCGGCGGTGTTCTCCGACGGCTGGGGGACCTGGCGCTGGGGCGACACCATCGACGTCGTCTACTGGCTGTACAACCGTACCGGCGACGCGTTCCTGCTCGACCTGGTGCACAAGATCCACGCGAACTCCGCCAGGTGGGTCGACGGCGTCGTCGACGGGCACAACGTCAACTTCGCGCAGGGGTTCCGCGAACCGGCCCAGTACTGGGTGCTGTCCGCCGACGCCGGCGACCGCAGTGCCACGTACCGCGACTACGCGACCATGCAGGACACGTACGGCCAGTTCCCCGGCGGGGGTTTCGCCGGCGACGAGACCGTGCGCACCGGCTACGGAGACCCGCGGCAGGGGTTCGAGACGTGCGGCATCGTCGAATACATGCTCAGCCACGAGATCCTGACGCGCATCACGGGCGACCCGGTGTGGGGCGACCGCACCGAGGAACTGGCGTTCAACATGCTGCCCGCCGCACTCGACCCCGAGGGCCGGGCCACGCACTACATCACCTCGGCGAACAGCGTCGACCTGGACAACAGCGCCAAGACGCGGGGCCAGTTCGCCAACGGCTGGGCGATGCAGTCCTACCGCTCCGGGGTGGACCAGTACCGCTGCTGCCCGCACAACTACGGAATGGGCTGGCCCTACTACACCGAGGAGATGTGGCTCGCCACCGGCGACGGCGGACTGTGCGCCGCGCTCTACGGCCCCTCCACCGTCACCGCCAGGGTCGGCGACGGCACCCTGGTCACCCTCACCGAGACCACCGGATACCCGTTCGCCGACACGCTCACCTTCGCGCTGTCACTGCCCGCACCGGTGGCGTTCCCCCTGGTTCTCCGCATCCCCGGCTGGTGCGACGCACCGGACCTGCGGGTCGGCGGAACAGCCGCGTCCGCCGGTCCCGGCCCCCGCTACGTCACGGTGAACCGCACCTGGCGCAACGGCGACACGGTCACCCTGCGCCTGCCGATGCAGCCGCGGGTGAAGGCGTGGCCGTCCCAGCACAACGCCGTGTCCGTCGGCTACGGGCCCCTGGGCTTCTCGCTGGCCGTCACCGAGAACTGGGTGCGGACCGGCGGCAGTACCCGGTTCCCCGAGTACGACGTCCACGCCGGCTCCCCCTGGAACTACGGCCTGACACCCCACCAGGATTTGAGCGTGTCCACCGGCGGCAGCGTCGACGATCCCTTCACCGCGGAGGGCGCACCGGTCCGGATCACCGCGCAGGCCCAGCGCATCGACGCCTGGCGGGCCGACAGCCAGAACGTCGTCACCCCGCTCCAGGACGGGCCCGTCGCGTCCTCGGCTCCGGTCGAACAGGTCACGCTCATCCCGATGGGCGCGGCACGTCTGCGCATCACCTCCTTCCCGCAGACCGGCGGCAGCCGCCAGTGGCAGTCCGGCACCGGCGCCGCCTTCCGCATCCAGAACCGCAACTCCGGCAAGGTCCTGGGCGTGGACCGGATGTCCACCGCCGACTCGGCGGACGTCGTCCAGTACGGCGACAACGGCACGGCCGACCACCTGTGGTACCTGCTCGCCGCCGGCGGTGGCTACTACAAGGTCCGGAACGCCAATTCCGGCAAGCTGCTCGGGGTGGACCGGATGTCCACGGCGGACTCCGCCCGGGTGGTGCAGTACGAGGACAACGGCACCGACGACCACCTGTGGCAGCTGCTCGACAGCGGCAACGGCCATGTGCGGTTACGCAACAGGAACAGCGGCAAGGTCCTGGGTGTGACGGGGATGTCCACGGCCGATTCCGCGCAGGCCGCGCAGTTCACCGACGACGGCGGCGCGGACCACGACTGGCGGTTCGTCCCGGACGGCCGGGTCGGTGTCGAGAACGTCAACTCCGGCAGGCTGCTGGGGGTGGACCGGATGTCCACGGCGGACTCCGCCCGGGTGGTGCAGTACGAGGACAACGGCACCGACGACCACCTGTGGACGTTCCTGCCCGACGCGGACGGCTGGTTCCGTGTCCGCAACGTCAACTCGGGCAAGGTGCTCGGGGTCGCCGGGATGTCGACCGCCGATTCCGCGCAGGTCGTGCAGTTCACCGACAACGGCACCGACGACCACCTGTGGCGGCTCGTCCACGATGCCGACGGTGCCTTCCGTATCCGGAACTGCAACTCCGGCAAGGTGCTGGCCGTGCACGACGCGTCCACCGACAACTCCGCGAACGTCGAGCAGTTCCAGGACAACGGGACCCCCGACCACCTCTGGCGCTTCCGGTAGATCCGCCACGACACAAGGGAATGTCATGTATCCAACAAGAATAGCCGCCGGTGGCACAGGCGCACGGGACGACCGGGGACCGATCCGCGGACGGGCGAGGACCGTGGCGGCCGCGCTGGCCACGCTCGCCCTCGCCCTCGGTGTCCTGATCGGTGTCCCCGCCGTGTCGCAGGCGGCGGGCTCACTGCCGTGCGACGTCTACGCCGCCGCCGGCACCCCCTGCGTCGCCGCGCACAGTTCGACGCGCGCCCTGCTCTTCTCGTACAACGGCCCCCTGTACCAGGTCACCCGCGCCTCGGACGGGGCCCGGGCCGACATCGGGCTGCTGTCCCAGGGCGGTTACGCGGACGCCGGCCGGCAGGACACGTTCTGCCAGAACACCACGTGCCGCATCACGAAGGTCTACGACCAGACGTCACGGCACAACGATCTCACCCCGGGACCCGCCGGCACCTCGGGCATGGGCGCCGACCGCGGCGCGGACGCGAGCGAGATCGCCGTCACGGCCGGCGGCCACAAGGCGTACGGCATCTGGATCTCACCCGGCGTCGGCTACCGCTACACCGGGGTGGCGTCCGGTGTCGCCGTCAACGGTCAGCCGGAGGGCGCCTACATGGTGGCCAGCGGCACGCACGTCGGCGCCGACTGCTGCTTCGACTACGGCAACGCCGAGAGCACCCCGGCCGACACGGGCAACGGTCACATGGACGCGGTGAGCATCGCGACCACGTGCTACTTCTCGCCGTGCAGCGGCTCCGGCCCCTGGGTCGAGGCCGACCTGGAGAACGGCATGTTCCAGGGGGACAACGGGTCCAACACCGCCAACCGGGGGAACGGCACCCCCTTCGTCACGGCCGTGCTGAAGAACGACGGACAGACCAGGTACGCGCTCAAGGGCGGCGACAGCCGGTCCGGCGGGCTTGCGACCTGGTGGGACGGCGCACTGCCCACGCGCGGCGGTTACCGGCCCATGCACCAGGAGGGCGGCATCATCCTGGGCACCGGCGGCGACAACAGCAACTGGAACCGGGGCACCTTCTTCGAGGGCGTGATGGTCGCCGGCTATCCGACCGACGCCGCCGAGAACGCCGTGCAGGCAAACGTCGTCTCCGTCGGCTACTCGGGTGAGACGGACGTGCCCGACGGACCCCAGGGCACGATCACGGGGCCGGGCGGCAAGTGCGTCGACGCCGCCGCCGACGACACCGGTGGCAACGGCACCGCCGTACAGCTGTGGGACTGCCAGTCCTGGGCCGAGGACCAGCACTGGCAGCACAACGCCGACGGCTCCCTGAGCACGATCGGCAAGTGCCTGGACATCGAGGGCAACGGCACGGCGGGCGGCACCGAGGTGCAGCTGTGGGACTGCGACGGCGCCGGCGGCCAGAAGTGGGTGCAGCAGGCCGACGGCTCGCTCCGCAACCCGCAGTCGGGCCGCTGCCTGGACTCACCCAGCGGCGCGACCGCCAACGGCACCCGCCTTCGGATCTGGGACTGCAACGGCGCCGCCGCGCAGAAGTTCTCCGTGGGCGGCGGCGCCCCGGTCACCGGCCCGGGTGCCAAGTGTGTCGACGTGGCGGCCGACGACAGCGGCGGGAACGGCGCGGCGGTACAGCTGTGGGACTGCCAGTCCTGGGCCGTGGACCAGCACTGGTACCACCACACCGACGGCTCGCTGAGAACGCTGGGCCGTTGCCTGGACATCAACGGCAACGGCACGGCGGCCGGCACCCAGGTCGAACTCTGGGACTGCGACGGCGCCGGCGGCCAGGTCTGGAACCAGCGACCCGACGGCTCACTGGTCAACCCGCAGTCGGGGCGCTGCCTCGACGCCCCCAGCGGCGCGACCGCCAACGGCACCCGCCTCCAGATCTGGGACTGCAACGGATCCACCGCCCAGAAGTTCACACTGACCTGAGAAACCTCGCCCTGACCTCCGCGCGGGCGAACGGCCGTCCGGCAGTCAGAACCGCCGTACGGCCGTTCGCCCGCGCCCTGGGCAGGCTCCGGTCCCGGGTTCTAGCCCTTGTGCCGGTAGACGACCAGGTACGGCTCATCGCCCACGACGTCAGTGAAGACACCGACCCCGTCGAAGTCGGCGATCGGTGTCCGCTCCCCCTCGGCCAGCGCCTCCGGGGAACCCGTGGCCAGTGGGAGTCGGACGGGGGCCGTGGTCCCGGTCAGGCTCTTGCCCTTCGTGAGCGAGGTGCCGTAGGCGATGCCGTCGTCGGTGACGGACGTGAAGGTGAGGGGCTTGGTGTCACCGGTCTCCTCGAAGCAGTGCCCCTTCTTCGCCCGGAGGTCGAAGGCGAGGTGCTCGGAGACGAGATAGCGGCCGTTCGGGGAGAGCGCGGAGCCGGGGGCCTCGCCCGGCCCGATGAACGGCTTGGCGCACAGCACGGAGGCCTGGACCCGGCCGGTCCTGCCGTCCAGCACGGCCCACACGTTGTGGCTGCCGCCGTCCTTCTCCTCCCAGCGGGCGATGAGGTGCCCGCCGCTGCCCGGCCACACCATGCCGGTCGCCGGATCGGCCTCGGCCGGCGCGATACGGTCGTCGTCCCAGGAGCCGGGGACGCCGAACGCACCCCCGCCCTCGTTGAGCACCACCGGCTCCTGCTCGGTCAGGGCCGCGACCTCGTTGCCGTAGGCGCAGGAAGAGCAACCGGGCACCTTCAGCGAACCGGTGTCATAGGTCGTGGTCCGGCCGGTGGCCACGTCGAGGGCGACCTCGCGCTTGTCCGTGACGGGTATCAGAAGTCTTTCCCCCGCGCCGGTGACCCGGCCCGTGCCGTAATCGGTTGCCGGGATCTCGGCATGGTGCGTGGGCGCGACGGCGTCGCCCGAACCGTCGGCGGCGTAGCTGTCCACGGCGTACACCTGCGCGGCCTTGGACAGGGCGTCCCCGCCCGTCTCGCCGCGGGACCAGGTGACCAGGTAGTCCTTGCCGCCGACGGGAACAACGAGGAGGCCGGGCGTCTCGCTCTCGGAGAGGTCCTCGAACGGCTTGCCCGTCCAGCGGACCCGGCCCGTCGCGGCATCTCGCAGGGTCACCCGGTAGGTGGAGCCCGTGCTGGTCATCGTGGCTATCCCGCCGGCATGCGGCAGCACGGCGTACGAACCGAGCTGCTTGCCCGAGAGCTGCCAGCCCCGTGAAGTGTCGTAGGCGGCGGGCACCTTGAGCTTCACCGAGGGCGCCGCTGCCGGGGCGTGCACGGGAGGTTCCTTGTCATTGCCGGAGGTGTGCGCGCGTCCCGGTCCGCCGCTGCAAGCCGCGAGCGATCCGACGGTCATGACGGCGACGGATGCCTTGACGAGTACGGACTTCATGCACTGCCCTTTCCGTTTTCGCGGAGGACAGCCCACGAGCCGAACCGCCTCCCCCGATGGCGTGATCATGATGGCACGACCACCGCCGCGGTCATCACGGTTTTCCTTCAGGGCGGTGAAGCCGGCGGGCGCGGATGCGGTGCCGGCCTGGTCGGGGGCGTTGGTCGCCGTCCGGTGTGCGGCGGTCGTGCGGTGTCCGGTGTGGCGCGACAGACGCTCGCGTCCTGCCCGGTGCAGCCGCGACCTGGTCACCGTGGCGTTGTGTCTCCTGGTGTGTCCGAGCCTGCGCTGGGCTGTTCCGATGGTGCATCCGGCGCACTACGACGCGGTGCTCGCGCGGGCCGACCGGTGGCTGTTCGGTGGCCGGGACCCGCTGCCGATGCTGGACCCGCTGGTGCATCCGACACTGACCGAGGTGCTGTGCTGCGCCTACTTCTGCATGTGGGTGCCACCGGTCCTGCTCGGCGTCGTCCTGTACCGGCGGGGCCGCGACCGTGAGCTGTCCGACCTGCTGCTGGGCCTGGTACTCATCCACTGCGCGGGCTTCGCCGGGTATCGCCTGGTGCCCGCGGTGGGGCCCTGGTACGGAGTGGCCGGCCGGTGCACCGTACGCCTCGTGCTCAAGGTGTTCGGTGTCGGCCTCGCGCTCGCCGTGCTGCTGGACTGCACCGTGGTCCGCGCGTTGCTGGTCCCGGCCCTCATGAAACTCTTCGGCGACGCCAACTGGTGGCTGCCGTCCCTGCCGGCGTGGGCGCGTCACCGCCGGGCCGCACGCCCGGCACCGGAGCCTGCCCGCCCCGCCGAGGACCTGCCGGCCGCGACGTCCTCGCAGAAGTAGAGGCAGCGGGATGCGACGCCGAGCACCGGTTCAGGCCGTCGCGCGAGATCGGTGACGCCACCGGTCCGCCGGCTGTTCCGCGGAATCCCGCTCAGGCCCACGGCGTTGCACATCAACAGGCACCCACGACCGCCGGGATCGTCGCCGGTGACGTACACCGCCGGCATCTGCCGCTCGCCGCGTATCTCACGTAGCACCGCACCGGTCAGGCGGAGCGGGAGGGCTGCGACATCTCCATGTTCTCGCGGCCGGTGGCGCGGTGGGCGGCTTCCACGGTGGGGTAGAGGGGGAACAGCGAGTCGAGACCGAGAAGGCGCAGCGTCTGCTGGTAGTGGGCGTCGAGGGCGGCCAGACGCAGGCTGCCGCCGTGCCCATCGAGGAGGCGCAGCAGCAGGATGAGCATGCTGATGGCGGAGCTGTCCAGGTACTGGACGGCGGAGGCGTCCAGGATCAGGGTGCGGCACCCCTGCCTGATCAGGTCCTCGCACTGGGCACCGACCATGGGCGCGTTGTCGTAGTCGATCTCTTCCGGCAGTTGCGCCACCATGGTGTCCCCGTGTTGCCTCCGCACCGTGATCATGCTGAACGCGCTCCCGTCTCGACCCGATTCGGTCCCTTTGTGTCCCGCACACTCCTACCCCGGACCTGATCTCCCACCCAGGGTCGTGAGTCGGAGCCTGATCCTACTCAGCGGCTCACGGCCCGCGAGCCGTCCAGGGGCCGGCGGCCGGAGAGAACGGGCGGGGGTGGCCAGTGGCTGATCGGCCCCCGCCGAACGCGCCGATGGGGAAGGTTCTCCGTCGTCCGAAGACTCGGGAACCTTCCCCATCTGGCAGTTTGTGCGCGGCCGCTTCCTCTGACAGCTGAGGTTCGGCCGGTTTCCTCGGGTCAAATGGCGAAGAGGTGCTCAGCGGGACTCGTCGTAAGGGTCGCGGCTGCCGGACTTGGCCAGACCGCGGCTGATCATGTAACCGACGGACAGGATCACGACGTAGAGCCATGCCTTGTCGGCGCGGAAGTAGTCGGCGTGGCCGTCATCGTCTCCCACGACCATGGAGGCGATGAGCACCGCGACGACCGCCGCGAGATAGGCGAAGAACTCGCTGGTCTTGAAAGCGGCCTTCGTCTCGGTCGACAGCCGACGGGTGTGGTGAACGGGCGCGTCGGTGCCGGTGTGGAGGCCCGCGTTGCCCGCCGGGTTGACAGTGCTCATGTGAAGGCACCTTTCTCGTCGTGGGGAGCGCCTGGTGCGTTCCCCGGAGAGGATGTGCGCCAAGATCGACGCGGTCTCTCCTGAGTACCCGAACCCAGTGGGTTAAACGGGGTGTTAGGCCATGGGCACGTCAGGCGTGGCGAGAGCGGCGGGGCCGGTCCTGCCGTTGGGGCCTACGCCCGGCTCCGGTTCCGGTCGCCGCCACCGGTGCGGTTCTCATGGGCGCCCCGAACTTGGCGTGTCAGCACCGGCCGTCTCGGTCCGTCAGGAGACGCAGGGCCGGTCGGCGGAGTCCGGGACCTCGGACAACTGGAGAGGTCCGGCGCCCACGGGGTGTGCCCGTTGCCGGTGTACGGGTACGTCCACGAGGCGCCGTCGGGGAAGGCCGTGCCGGTGTTCCGGAAGGCCGTACGGTCCGGGGAGTACTTCGGAGCGGTGTTGTCGCCGGTGGAGGCGACCAGGTAGCCGCCGTCCGGCCGTTCGCCCATGGACGGGTCGTGCACGCCGATGTCCCCGGTGACGCGCCCGGGCGGCGGGGTGCCGCAGGCCGCCGACGCCGGATCCGACGTGTGCCGGACCACCGCCACCGCCGCGGTCACCACCAGCACCGGCGCGGTGAGCAGCCTCGGTGTGCGACCGGGCGGGCAGGCCGGTTCGCGGGGACCGGCCTGCCCGCCCGGGTTGCCGGGGCGCTGGCGGGGGGCGGATCTAGCCGAGGGTCCACTGCTGGTTGGGCCGGCCGGTGCAGGTCCACAGCTCGGCCGGGGTGCCGTTGGTGGTGGCGGCGCCCGTCACGTCCAGGCACAGGCCCGACTGGACCCCGGTGATGGTGCCGTCGGAGTTGAACAGCCACTGCTGGTTCGGCTGACCGTTGCAGGACCAGGTCTCCACCTTGGTGCCGGCGGTGGTCCGGTTGTCGTACGCGTCCAGGCACAGCTGCGAGCCGCCGGAGTAGACGGTGATCCGGTGGGACGGGGCGCGGGTCCAGATCTGACCGGCGCCGCCGTCACAGTCCCGGATCTGCGCCGACGTCCCGGCGGCGGTGTTCGGGACGTCGAGGCACTTGCCGGCGCCGACGGCGTGGATCTCACCGGCGACGGTGCCGCCGCCGGTCCCGCCCGCGACGCGGTACATGACGGTGCCGTGGGCCGGCACGGAGGCGCTGATGGTGCCCGAGGTGGTGGAGGCCGCCCCGGACCACAGATCGGTCAGGGAGTAGGCGGACGCGCCGGTCTTACCGATCGCGGCGGCGGTGGTGCTGATGGTCGCGGTGGATCCGGTCTCGTTGAACAGCGCCACGGACACGTCGCCGCCCGCGAGCGGTTTGGCCAGGACGTCCAGGCCGCCGGAGGAGGAGACCATGGTGCCCTGCTTGCCCAGGGGGTCCTGGTCGACGGCGATCACACGGGAGTTGGTGTAGACGGACAGGGTGGTGGAGCCGGCGGAGGTCAGGTCCGTGCCCGCGATGAGGGGTGCGGCCATCTCCGCCCAGAGGCTGAACTCGGTGCGGGCCTCGGTCGCGGACAGTCCCCTGTTGCCGACCTCCAGCATGTCGGGGTCGTTCCAGTGGCCGGGGCCGGCGTAGGAGGCGAGTCCCGCGTTGCTGTGGAAGATGGACAGCATGCTGGCGAAGCTCGCGCTGATGTCGCCGGTGGTGCGCCAGCTGTTGCCCACGTCCGCGCCCCAGGTCCACACGTCGTCCTGGCCCCAGTTGCACAGGCTGTACAGGATGGGGCGGCCGGTGGCCGCGAGCGCGTCGCGCATGGTGGTGTAACGGGTCCGCGCGGGCGCGCCGGTGTTGTTGCAGTTGTCGTACTTCAGGTAGTCCACGCCCCAGGACGCGAAGGTCTGCGCGTCGGTGGTCTCGTGGCCGAGGCTGCCCGGGTAGCCGGCGCAGGTGGCGGTGCCGGCGTCCTCGTAGATGCCGAGCTTCAGGCCGAGGGAGTGCACGTAGTCGGCGGTGCCCTTGATGCCGCTGGGGAACTTCGCCGGATCGGGTACGAGATGGCCGCCGGAGTCGCGGGAGTGGGTCATCCAGCAGTCGTCGATGTTGACGTACGTGTACCCGGCGGCCTGCATGCCGTTGGTGTGCATGGCCTGCGCGGTGGACCGGATGAGCGAGTCGGAGACGTTGCAGCCGTAGGCGTTCCAGTCGTTGAAGCCCATCTGCGGGGTCGGCGCGAGACCGTTGCCCGACGCGGCCGCTGCCGGCGGGGCCGCGCCGAGAGAGATCAGCGGGGCGAAGAGGAGCAGGAGGAGGCCGGTCAGGGTCAATGCCAGCGCTCTGGACGGGACCGGAGCGCCTTGACGCGGTGGTGCGGCTTTCCGACGGCTGTTCATGGTGCGTCGACCTCCTGTGAGCACTCGTGGAGGGTTGCTCCGGCGCGGCGGAACACAGAGCACGGCCCAGAGGGCGAGCGCACGGAAGCGACCATAAACAAACAAAGTTGCTCACTCAGAGAAGCGGCCTCGCCTCGCCCCGTCAACCCCTCTGCACCGTCCTTGCGGCCTGACGCCCCACGGACCCGTCGGATTCGGGCCGCCGGCCCGCCTGCCGTCCACCACCACGATCCGGCGCACCGGCCGGCGGGCCGCCTCCGCGGGCGCCGGCCCGCTGGAAGAGGCCCGGAACGGCAAGCGGCTGTCAGAGCGCGGCCGGGGAGCGTGTGCCGCGCTGTGACACGCTCAGGTAGCTCACGAAGCCGATGATCGCGGCAGTCCACGCGAGGGTGACCGGCGCCAGGCCGAGGCCCAGGCCGCCGCGGGTGTGGCCGAGCGCCATCCAGTCGGCGAGGGAGGCGCCGAGGGGGCGGGTGATGACGTACGCGGTCCAGAAGGCGGCCACCGCGTTCAGGGTGCCGAAGCGGTGGGCCAGGGCGGGGACGCAGATGGCGGCGGCGAAGAGGACCACCGACCCCAGGTAGCCGAAGCCGACCGTGGCGGTGAGGTCGCCCGCGGCGGTGCCCAGGGCGAAGGTGGCGAGAACGGCCGCCCAGTAGAACGCTTCGCGACGGCGCGTCCGGATGCTGTGGACGGACAGCGTCCGCTCGCACACGTACCAGAGCACGAACACCGCGGCCAGTACGGCCATGAACGCCGGCGTCGACACCGCGTACGGCACGCCGAGGCCGACGTGCAGGACGTCGGCGGCCATGGTGCCGAACACGCTGACCATGACGACCGCCGTCCAGTACGCCCAGGCGACGTAACGGCGCAGAGCGAACTGCACGGCCAGGGAGGCCACCAGGGCGAGGCCGCCGATCGCGACCGCCGGTACCGGTCCGAGCAGCCGGGCGAGGAGGTCCGACGCCGTCTCGCCCATGCCGGTGGTCAGCACCTTGATGATCCAGAAGTAGACGGTCACCTCCGGCACCTTGTCCGCCATCCGGCGTACGGGGGCGAGGGGGCGGTGGTCGAGGACGTGCTCAGTGGTCATGATCCGCACGATGGCATCGCGCACCTGAAAGCAGCCTGAACAGCGTGTGCGCGGCAGCGCCGTCACGTAGTACCGCGGTACGACCCGACGGCCGCGGATCAGTCCCCGGTACCACCGGCTCGGGGCGGTTCGGTGCCTAACGTGGTCAGTGAGGCGTCAGGGGCGACCGATGGACGCCCGTGCCCTACAGGAAGAAACACGAATGATCGACGCACAGCAGTTGACGAAGAGGTACGGCGAGAAGACGGCCGTCGACGGGCTGGACTTCGCCGTCAGACCGGGCACGGTCACCGGTTTTCTCGGGCCCAACGGCGCCGGGAAGTCCACGACCATGCGCATGATCGTCGGGCTCGACGCGCCGACGAGCGGATCCGTGACGGTCAACGGCCGCCACTACGCCCGGCACCGGGCACCGCTCCAGGAGGTCGGGGCCCTGCTGGAGGCCAAGTCGATCCACCCGGGCCGCTCGGCCCACAACCACCTGAAGGCGCTGGCGCTGACCCACGGGATTCCCGCGCGGCGGGTCGAGGAGGTCATCGACCTCGCCGGACTCGGCAGCGTGGCGAACAAGCGGGCCGGCGCCTTCTCCCTCGGCATGGGCCAGCGGCTCGGCATCGCCGCGGCGCTGCTGGGCGATCCGCAGACGGTGATGCTGGACGAGCCGGTCAACGGACTGGACCCGGAGGGCGTCCTGTGGATCCGCAACCTGCTGAAATCGCTCGCCGACGAGGGCCGGACGGTCTTCGTGTCGTCCCACCTGATGAGTGAGATGGCCCTGGTCGCGGATCACCTGATCGTCGTCGGACGGGGGCGGCTGCTGGCCGACACCACCGTGGCGGACCTCATCCGCGAGGCGGGCGGCGACACGGTGCACGTGGCCACGCAGGACCCGGCGCGGCTGCGGGACGTACTGGCCGGACCGGGCGTCGACATCACGGGCCGTATCGGATCCGACGGACTTCAGGTGACCGGGCTGAGCGCCCGCGAGATCGGCCTGAAGGCGGCCGAGCACGGGATCGCGCTGTTCGAACTGAGCTCGCGGACGGTATCGCTGGAGGAGGCGTTCATGGAACTGACCAGGGATGCCGTGGAGTACCACGGCACCACGACCACCGAGAGCCTCGAGACCGCCGGGAGGCTTGCATGAGCACGCTGACGACGACCGCCGAGGCGCCGCCGGCCGCGCCCGCCCGCCCCGCCTACCGGGTGACCGGACGGCGCGTGCTGGCCTCGGAATGGGCCAAACTGTGGTCGCTGCGTTCGACCTGGATCACCCTGGGCCTGGGGCTGCTCTTCCTCGTCGCCTTCGGGCTGATCGCGTCGAGCCGCTACCGGTCCGGCATCCACTCCGGTCACCTGGACAGGGACTTCGCCGCCGCGACGGCCGTCAGCCTGTCCCTCTTCGGCACCAACTTCGCCCAGCTCGCCCTGGGCGTGCTCGGCGTACTGGTCACGGCGGGGGAGTACTCCACCGGCATGATCCGCTCGACGCTGGCGGCCGTACCGCGCCGCCTGCCCGTGCTCTGGTCCAAGGCGGCCGTCTTCGGACTGGTGGCCCTGGTGGTCGGCACCCTGGGCGCCTTCGTCGCCTTCGGGTTCGGCAGCGGCATCGTCTCCGGCACGCCCGCGGCGATGAGCCTGTCGCACGCCGGAGTGCCGCGCAGCCTGCTGGGCGCCGGGCTCTACCTCGGGCTCGTCGCTGTCATCGGTGTCGCCCTGGGCGCGCTGCTGCGGTCGGTGGCCGGCGGCATCTCGGTGCTGGTCGCCACGTTCATGCTGATCCCGGGCCTCGTCTCCCTGCTGCCCAGCTCCTGGCGGGACGACATCGGCCCGTACCTGCCGAGCAACGCGGGCGAGTCGCTGTTCGCCCTGACCCACGACAGCACCACCCTGTCTCCCACGGCCGGACTGCTGGTCTTCCTCGGCTGGACGGCGCTCGCGCTGGCGGGGGCGGCGTGCCGGCTGGTGCGCAGCGACGTCTGACCGCCCGCACCATGGGGCAGGTGACCACCTTGACCACCACCGAAGACGTCAGCGGGATGGGACCGCTGGTCGCCCGGCTCGCCCGGGGCGGCCAGCGGCTGCGGCACGCCGACCGGGCACATCCCTGGGTGCTGGACACCGCGGTGGTGGTACTGGTCTTCCTGATGTTCTGCCTGCCGGACCTGCTGCACGGCGGTGCCGGCGACGGAGACGGTCCCCGCCGGTTCCGGCTCGCCTTCACCCGGCTCGCCCCGTCGGCCGTGCTGCTCCTTCAGGCCGGTCTCGTCCTGCCGCTGCTGTGGCGGCGGCGCAGACCCATGGCGGCTTTCGGCGTGATCACGGCCGTCTTCGTCCTCCAGTGGTCCCTGGGTGCCGCGCTGCGCGCGGACATCGCCCTGTTCATCGCCCTGTACAGCCTGGCCCTGCACGGGCGGCTGCGGCAGCTGCCGTGGGCCTGCGGGGCCATGGCGGCCGGGATGGTGCTGGTCGCGGTGCGTGCCTCGGCGGCGGTGTCCGTCTGGGACGCGCTGTTCTTCCTGCTCAGCACGGCGACCGCCGCCCTGGCGCTCGGCCTGATGGTACGGATCCGCCGGGCCCAGCTCGCCGGGCTGCGGGACCGGGCGGCCCGCCTGGAGATCGAACGCGACCAGCGCAGCAGACTCGCGGCCGCCACCGAACGCGCCCGGGTGGCCCGCGAGATGCACGACATCGTCGGCCACAACCTGTCCGTCATGATCACTCTCGCCGACGCCGGTGTGTACGCCACGGACACCGCTCCCGAACGCGGCAAGGAGGCCCTGCGGCTCATCGGCGACACCGGCCGGACGGCCCTCGGTGAGCTGCGGCGCGTGCTCGGCGTCCTGCGGAAGGCGTCGGACGCTTCGGCCGGGGCGCCGGAACTCAGCCCGCAGCCCGGCGTCGCGGACCTGGCGGCCCTGTGCGATGGTGTGCGCAGCGCCGGCCTGGACGTCGTCTACCGGACCGTCGGCGACGTGGAGGCCCTGGACGGCGGGGTGCAGTTGACGGTCTACCGCATCGTCCAGGAAGCCCTGACGAACACCCTCAAGCACGCCGGCCCCGGCACCCGGGTGAACCTGTCGGTCGTCGTCGAGGACACCCGGCTGGTCATCCGGGTCCGGGACGACGGCCCGGCCGGACGCCCCGGACCGCCGAACGAGGAAGGACACGGCCTGGTGGGCATGCGAGAACGAGCGGCGCTCTACGGCGGCGACGTCAGCGCCGGACCCGCGGCCGGCGGCGGATGGACGGTGCAGGCCACCCTCGACCTGACCCCCCAGGCGGGCGCCCGGTGACCACCGTGCTCATCGTGGACGACCAGCCCCTCCAGCGCTACGGCTTCCGGGTGCTGCTCGACTCCATCCCGGAGACCGAGGTGGTCGGCGAGGCCGCGCACGGCGCCGAAGCCGTCCGCAGGACCGCCGAACTGCGACCCGACGTCGTCCTGATGGATGTGCGGATGCCCGGCATGGACGGCATCGAGGCCACCCGCCGGATCACCGCCGCCGGCGGCCGCTCCCGCGTCCTCGTGCTGACCACCTTCGACCTGGACGAGTACGTTCACGCCGCGCTGCGGGCCGGGGCCAGCGGCTTCCTCCTGAAGGACGCGCGCCCGGAGGAACTCCTCGCCGGCATCCGGGCCGTCGCGGCCGGGGACGCCGTCATCGCGCCGGCCCTCACCCGCCGCCTCCTGGACGAGTACGCCCAGCACGTGCCCGCCCGCCGCGGCGGGGCCGACGACCCGAGGCTGGGCTCCCTCACCGACCGCGAGCGCGAGATCCTCGTCGCCATCGGCAAGGGCTGGACCAACGGCGAGATCGCCGCCCACTTCGTCGTGTCCGAGTCCACCGTCAAGACGCATGTCGGCCGCGTCCTGTCCAAGATCGGCGCCCGGGACCGCGTCCAGGCCGTGATCTTCGCCTACGACCTAGGACTCGCCCGGCCCGGGGCCGGATGACCGGACGGCGAGGAGCGGGGTCGTCCCCGGCGGCGCCCTCCCGGCCGGGCCGGCCCTGCTTGCCGGCCCCCCCGTCAGGCGGCGTCCGGACGGGCCGAGGGCCGAGGGAGCGTCCGTACGACCCGGTTCGCGGCCGTCTGCTGTAACAGGCCCTACGCGAGGACGGGCAGCAGCGGATGGGGTGTGCCGGGCAGCGTGGTCGTCAGCAGCACGGAGCCGGCGCTGCTGTCGTCCATTCCGCCCGAGAGTGCGGGAGGAGGAGACGAAGGCCGCGCAGGGTGCGCGGAGCCAGCCGTGACGCGAGTGACCGGGACGGGATCATGACAGGCGGTGTCCGATCCCGCGGGCGGTGCCGATGGTCAGGGCACTGCCGCTGTCGCGCAGCTTGCGGCGCAGTCGGGTCAGGTACTGGTCGAGGGTGTTCTCGCTGACCTGGGCGCCCTCGGGCCAGCCCGCCCTGACCAGTTCGCGCCGGCGTACCACGTCCCCGTTCGCCGCCATGAGCCTCGCCAGGAGACGGAACTCCGTCGGGGTCAGATCGACGCGGTCGCCGTGCACGGTCAGGCTGTGCCCGAGGGGGTCCAGGAGCAGGTCCCCGGCCGTGGCCGCGGGACCGGGTGCGGCGCGTCTGACGGCCGCGCGCAGCCGCGCGGCGAGTTCGGCGATGTGGAAGGGTTTGGGCAGATAGTCGTCGCCCCCGGCGGAGAATCCGGCGAGACGGTCCGTGAGGCCGTGACGGGCCGTCAGGAAGATGACCGGCGCCAGGAATCCGTTCGCGCGCATCGCCTGGCACACGTCCCGTCCGTCCGCGTCCGGCAGCCCCACGTCGAGCACGGCCGCACCGACCTCGCACGTGGCCAGCCGCAGCGCGGTGGCACCGTCCGCGGCGGGCACCGGGTCGAAGTCCTCCTCACGCAGGCCCCGCAGCAGCACGTCACGCAGGATGTGATCGTCCTCCACGACCAGGATCCTGGTGCGCATGGTCCTCCGTCGGGTCGATGGGGGTGTGCGCGGGGCCGGTGAGGAACCGGTCGGGCAGCCACCAGGCCATGATGCACAGCAACAGGCCGAGCCAGCCGATAGCGAGCAGCCAGCCACCGACCACATCCGTGAACCAGTGCACCCCCAGGTAGACGCGGGTCAGCCCGACCAGCGCGCCCCAGCAGCCCGCGGCGGCGGCGAGCAGGGTCCGCCCGCGCGGATCGCGCAGGCATATCGCCGAGATCAGCAGTCCGGCGGCGAGGGCCGCCGTGGTGGTGTGCCCGGAGGGGAAGGCCCAGCCCGAAGCGTGCGTCGCCCAGTCGGCCCGGGGCGGGCGGGCCCGGGCGGCCAGCGTCATCACGCCGTACCGCACGGCCTGCCCGGAGGCCAGGCACAGGACGGCGAGGCCGGCGGCGGGCAGCCGGTGACGCGGCGTACGGACCGCGACGATCCCGGCCAGCACGGCGAGCGCGTACGGCACGACACCCGTCCCGGTGGCGGTGAGCCCGCGGGCCAGCGCCACGGCCATGTCGGGACGGTGAGCCACGCACCAGGCGTGCAGACCTCCGTCCGTGAACAGCGGACCTCCGTCGCCGAACACGCACAGGGTCAGCACACAGAACCCCGCCAGCGCCCCGAGGCCGACGCTCGCCGCCACATCGGCCACCTCCTCCCGGCTCACGACGCCACCAGCAGGGCGCGCAGGCGGGTGGCCGTGACCTGCCGGACCAGCGTGTCCGCGGGGTGGCGCAGTGCCGCCACGGCGAGCAGCGCGACCAGTGCGCCGACGGCCGCGCCGGCCGCCACGTCGTGCGGGTAGTGCACGCCGACCCAGACCCGGGACGCCGCCATCGCGCAGGCCGCGACGGCCGCCACGGCGCCGAGGCGGCGGGAGACGGAGTACAGCGCCACCGCGGCCGCGAACGCGATGGCCGCGTGATTGCTCGGGAAGGACCAGTCGCCCGGTGCCGGGCAGGCTTCGAGGGTGCTGACGTGCAGGCTCTGACAGGGCCGCTCCTCGCGCACCACCAGCTTCAGGGCGGCGTCCACGCCGTAGGCCAGGACCACGATCACCGGGACCGCCAGTGCCCGCACCGCCGCGGCGGCGGCGGTGCGCCGGGCCTGCCACCAGCCGATGACCATGAGCAGCGCGAACATTCCGAGACCGTACGTCGACCAGGCCGACACCAGGCCGTCCAGCCAGCCGGGAGAGCGGTGGGCGAGATCCACCACGTCGGTGTAGGCGGAGCCGTCGACCGACGCGCCGCCGAGGGCGAGCGTCATCCGCGCGCCTCCTTCGCCTGAGCCTGCGCCCGGACCTTCGCCGCCCGCCGGGAGCGGGACACCTCGACGGCCAGCGGGATCAGCGACACGGCGACGATCACCGCGACGATGGGCAGCAGGTACCGGTCCACGTCGGGGATCGAGGAGCCCAGCGCGTAACCGGCCAGGGGCAGGCCCAGGCTCCAGACGAGACCGCCGGCCGCCTGCCAGACGGTGAACGTCCGCGCGGGCACCTGGAGCGCTCCCGCCATCGGGTTCAGCACCGTCCGCACCACCGGCACGAATCGGGCCAGCACGATCGCCTTCGCGTGCCCGTACTTCGCCAGCAGCTCCTCGGCCCGGTGCGCCCCTTCGCGCAGCCGCGCCGAGGAACTGCGGGCGAGCAGCGCGCCCCCCGCTCTTCTCCCGAGCAGGTAACCGCACTGCGCGCCGGCGAGGGCGCCCACGGCGGCGGCGGCCAGCAGCGGTCCGAGTGACAGCCTGACCGGGCCGGCCGTGCCCGTGCACAGCAGACCCGCCGTGAACAGCAGGGAGTCGCCGGGCAGGAAGAAGCCGATCAGCAGGCCGGTCTCGGCGAAGAGCACCACTCCGACGCCCAGCACGCCGAAGGCGGCCAGCAGCGAACGGGCGTCCAGCACGTTGACGGCGAGCTGCGACGATAGGTGGATGGGTGTGGTCATCGTCGTGAGCCCTTCGTGCTGACGCGACGGATACGGCGGTACGGCATCCGACCGGTGACTACAATTCTGTAGACGGTCTACTGAACTGTAGACGATGATGGGGTGAGGATCGTTCCCATGAGCGACACCAACGACGAGCGACGGCCGGCCGGCGAGCTGGAGGCCGCCGTCATGGCCGCACTCTGGGCCGCCGGCACACCGCTCACACCGGGCCGGGTGCAGCAGGAACTCGCAGCCGACCTGGCGCGTACGACGGTGACGACCATCCTGTCCCGCCTGCACGAGAAGGGCGCCGTCGACCGCGAACAGCACGGACGCGGCTACGCCTACTATCCCGTCCACGACGCCGCGGGGCTCACCGCGCGGCGCATGCACGGCGAACTCGACCGGGACACCGACCGCGAGACCGTGCTGGCCCGCTTCGTCGCCCAGCTCAGCCCGGACGACGAACAGGTGCTGCGCCGGCTGCTGGAGGCCGACCAGGCATGATCCTTCTGCTGCTGGTCCCCCTCCTGGCACCCTTGGCGGCGCCGGCCCTGGCGCGGCACGCCCTCGACCGCCTCGATCCCGTCACCGCGCTGTGGGCACTGACCGCCTCCTCCCTCGCGCTCGCGGGGGCATGCGTGACGGCGCTCGGCGTCGTCGTACTGACCGCCCTGCTCAAGATCCCGGCCTTCGCCGCGCTCGGCGAACTCGTCCACCCCCTGCGCACCCTCTCGGACGGCGTCCTCGTCCCCGCCGCCGCGGCAGCGGCCGGCGTGCTCACCGTCGGCGTCTGGGCCCTCGGCCGCTCGGCCGTACGACAGGTCGGCGCCTTCCGCACCGCCCGCACCCAGGCCGACCGCCGCCCCGCCGCCGGCGACCTGTGCGTCATCGACTCACCCCACCCGGACGCGTACGCCCTCCCCGGCCGCCCGCACCGCATAGTCGTCACCACCGCCATGCTGCGCAGCCTCGACGCGGCAGAGCGCGAAGCCCTCTTCGCCCACGAACGCGCCCACAACGCCGGTGGCCATCACTACTTCCTCGTCGCAGCCGAACTCGCGGCCCACTGCCACCCCGCCCTGCGCGCGGCCCGCCCCACCATCCGGTTCGCCGCGGAACGAGCCGCCGACGAGGCCGCGGCCACCGCTGTCGGGGACCGGCGCCTGATCGCCCGGGCCATCGCCCGGGCGGCCCTCGCCGGCCACGACTCCCGTGCGACGCGCCCGGCCTTCACCCCCGCCGCGACGACCGGCCCCGTCCCCCGCCGGGTCGCCGCCCTCCTCGCGCCCCCCGGTTCCCGCCCGCACGCCACCCGCTGGATGGCCCTGCTCCTCGCCGCCTGCGCGGCGCTGTCCGTGACCGCCGCGACCGCCGGCGTGCTCACCGTCCATCACCAGGTGGAGGTCGCCCAGGGCGAGGAGAGTCCGTGACCCGGTGAGGCGCCGAGCCGGCGCGGAGGAGCATGCCGGTGGTCAGCGCGGTGCCGGCGACGACAGGGGCGGTACGGGTCCGCACGGCGCCCCGAGGGTGAACGCTGTGGTGCCCCGGCAGGTCGACCGCCCGATGTCCGCCCGTCACGGTCGGCCACGGACTAGGTGACCCACCGGACTCGGGGTCCTACGGGCCGGTCCGTGCGGGCCCGTCCCCGGCCGTCCGCCCAGCGCCCGTGCCGTTGCCGCTCACGGCCCGCGCCGGGCTCCGTCCCCGCACGTCGGCTCCTCCATGAAGCGGACCCGTCCGCCTACATCGCTCGCCCCGCCGGGCCCGGCCGGGCCCGATCCGCCCGCGGTGCGGTGCCGGCAGGTGCCGGTTCCGATTGGGCCGTGCCTGTGGGCACCGTCCCCCGAGGAGGTGTCGGTGCGCGCCCATCCGGAGCCGGTCACCGGGCGCGGGCCGGCCGGCGGGCGGACGCTCTACGGGGTGGACGTAGCACCGTGAACGCTCCCGGCAGGGACGGCCCGGCCCGGGGACGTGGGCCGGACGGCCCTTCCGGGTACCCGCCGGGCCGCCGGAGGGTGCCGTGCCTCCGGCACGCGTCGTCACCCGCCGACCGCCTCCCGACCCGCGGAAGGACCCAGATGTCCGTCGACACGCAGCAGGCGCCCGCCGAACTCACCGACGAGGAACTCGCCACCCTGGACGCTCACTGGCGCGCCGCGAACTATCTCGCCGTGGGCCAGATCTACCTCCTGGCCAACCCACTGCTGACCGAACCCCTGCGTCCTGAACACATCAAGCCGCGCCTGCTCGGCCACTGGGGCACCTCACCCGGCCTCAACCTGGTCCACACCCACCTCAACCGCGTCATCAGCGCCCGCGACCTGAACGCCGTCTGCATCTGGGGGCCCGGCCACGGCGGCCCGGCCGTCCTGGCCAACTCCTGGCTGGAGGGCTCGTACACCGAGACCTATCCGGACATCACCCGGGACGCGGCCGGCATGGCCCGGCTGTTCCGGCAGTTCTCCTTCCCCGGCGGGGTCCCCAGCCATGTCGCCCCCGAGACCCCGGGCTCGATCCACGAGGGCGGGGAACTCGGCTACTCCCTCTCGCACGCCTACGGCGCCGCCCTCGACAACCCGGACCTGCTGGTCGCCTGCGTGATCGGCGACGGTGAGGCGGAGACCGGGCCGCTGGCCGCCTCCTGGCACTCCAACAAGTTCCTCGACCCGGTCCACGACGGTGCCGTGCTGCCGGTCCTGCACCTCAACGGCTACAAGATCGCCAACCCGACGGTGCTGTCGCGGCTGCCCGAGCCGGAACTGGACGACCTCCTCAAGGGCTATGGCCACGACCCGATCCACGTCAGCGGCGACGACCCGGCGGCCGTCCACCGCGCGATGGCCGATGCCATGGACACCGCGGTCGACCGCATCGCCGCCCTCCAGCGCGCCGCCCGTGAAGAGGGCGCCACCGACCGTCCCCGCTGGCCGGTGATCGTCCTGCGCACCCCCAAGGGCTGGACCGGGCCCGCCGAGGTCGACGGACTGCCCGTCGAGGGCACCTGGCGCGCCCACCAGGTGCCGCTCTCCGCCGTACGGGACAACCCCGAGCACCTGCGGCAGCTGGAGCAATGGATGCGCTCCTACCGGCCCGGGGAACTGTTCGACGAGGACGGCGCTCCGCGCGCGGACGTGCTGGCCTGCGTCCCGCACGGAACCCGGCGCCTCGGCGCCACCCCGCACGCCAACGGCGGCCTCCTGCTGCGCGAACTGCCCCTGCCGCCACTGGAGAAGTACGCCGTCGAGGTCGACAGGCCCGGCGCGAGCATGCACGAGCCGACCCGCGTCCTCGGCGACATGCTCCGGGACGTCATGGCCGCAACCACCGACCGGCGCGACTTCCGCCTGGTCGGCCCCGACGAGACCGCCTCCAACCGGCTCCAGGCGGTCTACACGGCCAGCGGCAAGGCCTGGCAGGCCGAGACCCTGCCGGTGGACGAGGACCTCGACCCGCACGGCCGCGTGATGGAGGTCCTCTCCGAACACACCTGCCAGGGCTGGCTGGAGGGTTACCTCCTCACCGGGCGGCACGGGCTGTTCTCCTGCTACGAGGCGTTCGCCCACATCGTCGACTCGATGGTCAACCAGCACATCAAGTGGCTGCGCACCACCCGCCGCCTGTCCTGGCGGGCCCCCATTGCCTCCCTCAACTACCTGCTCACCTCGCACGTGTGGCGGCAGGACCACAACGGCTTCTCCCATCAGGACCCCGGCTTCGTCGACCACGTCCTGAACAAGAGCCCGGAAGTGGTGCGGGTCTATCTGCCGCCGGACGCCAACACCCTGCTGTCGGTCGCCGACCACGCCCTGCGCAGCCGCGACTACGTCAACGTGATCGTCGCCGGCAAACAGCCCTGCTTCGACTGGCTGCCGATGCAGGAGGCGAAGGTCCACTGCGCCCGCGGTGCCGGCATCTGGCAGTGGGCCGGCACCGAGGACGGCACGCGCGAACCGGACGTGGTACTGGCCTGCGCGGGCGACGTACCCACCCAGGAGGTGCTGGCCGCCGCCCAGCTGCTGCGCCGCCACCTGCCCGAGGTGATGGTGCGGGTGGTGAACGTCGTCGACATCGCCCGGTTGCTGCCGGCCGGAGAACACCCGCACGGTATGGGGGACTTCGAGTACGACGGACTGTTCGCCACGGACAAGCCGGTGATCTTCGGGTACCACGGCTACCCGTGGCTGATCCACCGACTCGCCTATCGCCGCACCGGCCACCCGCACCTGCACGTACGCGGCTACAAGGAGATCGGCACCACGACGACACCGTTCGACATGGTGGTCCGCAACGACCTCGACCGCTACCGCCTCGTCATGGACGTCATCGACCGCGTCCCCGGTCTGGCGGTGCGGGCCGCGACCCTGCGTCAGCACATGGAGGACACCCGGCAGCGGCACCACGTGTGGATCCGCGAGCACGGGACGGACCTGCCCGAGGTGGCCGACTGGTCCTGGGACGACTGAACGGCCGGGCCGGGCGGGAGCGCCCGGCACCGGCCCACCTTCGAGAACGGGGGTCCCCGCGCCCCTGGCGGCCGGGTGGGCGAAGCAGGGCCGACCGGCCCTGGTCCCCGGACCCACGGCAGGGGGAGGATCGGCGGGGAGCACCGCACGCGCCGTCCGAGTCCCTGACCAGCATCGCCCGCCACGCGCACGCCGGCCACGCGGACGTGGCGCCGGAAACCGACGGCAACGAGGTACGGCTCACCGTCACCGACAAGGGCGTCGGCGTCCCGGCCGGGGGCCGCCGTGGCGGTCTGCGCAACATGACGGACGGGCCCATGGCCTCGGCGGGGACCTGGAACTCGTCCGCCCGCGGGACGGGGGCACCCGGCTGGTGCGGCACGCGCCCTGACGCGGACGCCGCCGGCCCCGCGCGGCTCGCCCGCGGCGCCGGGCGTACGGCCGGCCCGGCTCAGAGCTTCAGCGTGAACCAGGTCGTCTTGCCCTCGTCGGTCGGCCGCACCCCCCAGCTGTGGGCGAGCGTGCGGACCAGCAGGAGGCCCCGGCCGGACTGCTCGTCCTCGGCCGCGTGGCGGGGCTGGGGCAGATGCGGGCTGTGGTCGCTGACCTCCACGGTGAGGTCGGTTGAGGTGCGGCACAGACGGAGCCCCAGCGGGCCCGCGGCGTGCTGCACGGCGTTGGTGAGGGTCTCGGACAGCAGCAGGAGGGCGTCGTCGGCCGGTGCCGCGCACTCCCACGAGGCGAGCGTCCGCCGGAGGAAGGCCCGGCCCTCGGGGACGGAGGAGGCGGTGGCGGGCAGCTCGGTGGTCACGGCGGCCAGGGGGGCGGCCGGGAGCTGGGCCAGCAGGAGCGTCACGTCGTCGTTGTGGCCGTCCGCGTCGGGCAGCAGCGTGGCCAGCACGTGGTCGGCGGCGGCCTCCAGCCCGTCCGCCCGGAGGAAGAAGGTGTCGAGGACGGCGGTGAGTTCGGCGAGGCGCGCTTCGATGTCGCTGTCGGGCGTCTCGATCAGGCCGTCGGTGTACAGCACGAGCGTGGCGCCGGGCGTCATGTCGGTGCGGGACTGTTCGTAGAGGATGTCGCCGACGCCGAGCGGGGCGTTGACCGGGGCGGGAAGGGCGCGGACGCCGTCCCAGGGGCCGACGACGAGGGTCGGCAGATGTCCGGCGGAACACACCGTCACGGTACCGGCGTCCGGGGCGATGATCAGATAGCAGCAGGTGACCAGCTGGTCCGGCACGTCCAGGTCGGTGACGACCGTGTCGAGGGCCTGCATCAGCTGGCGGGGCTGCATGCCCGTCTTGGCGAGCGCGTGCGCGGCCGAGCGCAGCTGGCCCATCACGGCGGCCGCCTCCAGCCCGCGGCCCATCACGTCGCCGATGAGGACCCCGACCCGCCCCGCGCCCAGCGGTATGAGGTCGAACCAGTCACCGCCGACGCCGGCGCCCTGCGTCGCCGGCCGGTAGCGGCTCGCGGTGGCCAGGCCGGGGATGGCCGGCGGCGTCCCCATGAGACTGCGCTGCAACGTGAGCGCGATGTGCCGCTGTTGCTCCAGCAGGGCCGTGAGTTCCGCCTCCGCGCGCTTGCGGTCGCTGATGTCCCGCACGATGGCACAGGCGCTGACGACCTTCCCGCAGCTGTCCCGGGTCGGCCACAGCGTGACGTCCACGTCCAGCAGCGCCCCGCCCCTGGTGACCCGCAGGGCCTCGAAGTGCTCGACCTTCTCGCCCTCGCGCAGCCGTTCCAGCAGGGCCCGGATGTCGTCCTGCATCTCGGCCGGGGCGAGGAGCGAGACGTGCCGGCCGATCGCCTCCTGGGCGGTGTAGCCGTACAGCCGTGCCGCGGCGGCGTTCCAGTAGGTGATGTAGCCGTCGAGGGTCTTGGCGAGGATCGCGTCCTGGGAGGACTCGACGAGCGCGGCGAGTTCGTTGATGCGGGCCTCGGCCGCCTTGCGGTCGCTGACGTCGCGCACGGCGGCCGACACCAGCAGTCCGTCCGCCGTCTCCATCGGGCTCAGGCTGATCTCCACGGGGAACTCGCTGCCGTTCTTGCGCAGTCCGTACAGTTGCAGCCCGGCCCCCATGGGACGCACCTGGCGGTTGGCGGCGTAACCGTCGCGGTGACGGGTGTGATGGCCCCGGAAGCGGTGCGGGACCAGCAACTCCACGGGCCGGCCGAGCAGTTCCTGGCGCCGGTAGCCGAACAGGGCCTCCGTCTGGGCATTGACCAGCCTGATGATACCGGTGTCGTCGACGATGATCATGGCGTCCGGCGCCGCCTCCAGCAGCCCGCGGAACCGTTCCTCGGCCGCCGACGGGCCGCCCTGCCGCACGTCGGTGCCGCACCGGCACTGCCCGAGGGCCGGAGGTGCCGCGGAGTGCGCCGGCCCGTACACGAAAGCGTTCATACGTACCCGCCAGTTCGCTCGTGATGCTGCGGCCATCCCAGCGCATGCGGGACACGACGGCCGCGACTTGTCGCGTCCTGCCCGGACGGTGCGCGGAACGCTTCGACCCGTGACGAAGATGTCCTTTGGGCGCCCCTGATTGATCACAGTCGGTCACGTGGTGGCCGTCCCATAGGGCCGGTGGGCCCCGCACAGGGACCGGCGGCGGTCCGGCTCTCCTGCGAACCGTCGAGGCCCACGGTGACGGTGCGGGTGATGGTGCCCACCTCCTGATGTCGCGGGCCGCCGCTGCGGGTGTGGGAGCCGGTGGCCCCCCGTGGCGAAAGCCCCGCTGCTGGGCGCGCAGACGCACCAGCGGTGGACCGAGCGCGTCCCGGGAGAAACGGCCGAGGGCCTGCGGCTGCGGCACCCCGCGGTGGAGGCCGTCGCCGAGCAGCGCGCCGGCAGCCCCGGCGAGGTACTCACGGCGACGGCCGGCGGGCCCGAACCGATGGTGCTCGGTCCCCGGGGCCTCGGCGGTGCCGTGGGCGTCCTGCCCGGCGCTGCTCGGCGCTGCTCGGCGCTGCTCGGCGCGGCGCTGCGCTGCGGGACGCGACCACCGGCCGGACGGAAGCCCGGGTGCACCGCTCCACGCCGGTGAGCGCAGCCCGGAAGGTGCTCGTGGATCGTTCGGCCGCCGCCGACCTCGTCGTCATCGGTGCCCGCCGGCGCGAGGACCATCGCGGGCTCCAGCTCGGCCGGGTGGCGCACACCCTGCTGCACGACACCCGGCGCCCGGTGGCGGTCGTACCCCGGCGGGGGTGCCCCGACCGGTGGCGCCGAGGACGGCACGCGGTCCGCGGGGACGGGGAGCGGTTGACCGAGCCGGGGCCGCCGGAATCGGTCATGGTGGACAGGCGGGGCGACAACGGAAGCGGGCGAGTGGGCCGGGGGACACCGGAAGGTGGCTCCGCGGACCGGGGAGTGAAGGACGATGGCGGAACAGGGAGCACCGGAGCAGACCCCGTCGACCGCGGCGGGCGGTCCCCCGCAGGGCGACCTCGGACGCCGCGTCGAGCGACGGCGGACAGAGCTGGGCCTCACCCAGGAGGAGCTGGCCTTCCGGGCGGCCATGGCCCCGAGCTACCTCGCGCACCTGGAGAGGCACAGCACCGCGGCACCGGAGGCCGGCACCCTCCTCCGGCTGGCCGGGGCGCTCGGCACCAGTCTCGCGGAACTCGGCGGCGGCCACGCCGACCTGCCGGCGGGCATCGGCCACGCCGCCCGGGCCCCCCGGCTGAGCGAACTGGACGAGCAGGAGTGCCGTCGGCTGCTGTCGACCCACGGCGTGGGAAGGATCGCCGTGTCCACGGAGGGCGCCCCGCTCATCGTCCCCGTCAACTACAGCGTCGTCGACGACGCCGTCGTCTTCCGGACCCAGCCGGGGACGGTCTCCCTCCAGGCACTCGGCCGTGAGGTGGCCTTCGAGGTAGACCGGGTGGACGACGCGCTCAGTCAGGGCTGGAGTGTCGTGGTACGGGGACCCGCGGAGGCGGTGACCGATCCCGACGCCGTACGACGCCTCGCCGAGCGCGCCTACAGCACGCCCTGGGCCGGCGGGGAACGTGACGCGTGGGTCCGCATCGGGATCACCGCTCTGACCGGCCGCCGTATCGACGTGCAGTGAGCCCGTCCGGCCCCCGGGGCCGGCCCCTCGGCCGGACACCGGCGGGCCTCCGTTCCCGGCGGCCGGATCACGAGAGCGGCATTCCGTACGCCCCGATCCCCGTGCGCCCCGATCCCCGTACGCCCCGATCTCCGTGTGCCCCGATCCCGTGGGACCGAGCCCCGGAGACCCTGCGGGGAGGTCCGGCTCACCGGCGACCGCCGGCGGCTGACGCCGGTCCAGGCTGCGCACCCGCTGCCGGCACCGCGGGTCCCGCCCGCGGGCCGTCCGCCCGACCCCGCACCGACTTCGTCCCGGGCCCGGGGTCCGCGGTCCTCGACGACTGCGTCCCCGCCCCGCGCGGGGATGCGCCGCCAACGGTCACGACACGCGTGCCTCCCGGCCCTCAGGGCAGGACGGACCCGCGATCAGTGGTGACGTGCGGCCGGGGCCGGCTCGCGCACCATGAAGACGTCCACCGGGCCCTCGGCCTCCACCCTGAACCCGTGCCGCTCGTACAGCCGGCGGGCCGCACTGCCCTGGAGCACGTTCAGCCGGACCACGGCGCCCTCGTGGTCGCACCGTTCCAGAAGCCGGCGCAGCACCGAGGCACCGATGCCGTTGCCCTGCGCGCGGGGGGCCAGGTAGAAGTGCTCCAGCCAGTGGGCGTCCTCGGCCGGCCGCAGGGACACACTGCCCGCGAACGCGCCGCCCACCTCGATCACCCAGGTGTGCGCGGACGAGAACCCGTCGCGCAGCCGCTGCCGGACCCGCTGCTCGTCGTACCGCCCGAGCCGCTCCAGATCGGCCCGCAGCACCACGGCCCGCAACTCGGCCACGGCCTCGATGTCCGCCGCCGAAGCCGGCCGCGTCCCCCAATCCGCCATGATCGTCACAGTAGCGCGCCGGTTTCCCCCGGCCCCGGGTGATCCTCGTCGCGGCCTGGCCCGCGGGCCAGGGGCGGGCTGGTCACATCAGGGGGGTGTGTGCGACGCTGCGATGAGCCAGCCTGGTCTGGTGAGAGACCCCGCGCTGTCTCCAGGCCACCCCATCCCGGTGACCGGAGAGCGGTACGGGTGGTCTTGCTCGGCTGTGCGCGGCCGGACGCCGCGCGCTTGACGGCCCGCCCTCGGGCGGCAGCCGTGAGGAGGCTCGATCCCGGAACTGGGGACGATCCATGCCCGAATTCACCGTGACAGTCGCCCATCATCCCGAAGAGAGCGTCATCGCCGTGACCGGCGAGATGGACATGAGCACCTGCCCGCAGGTGGAGGAAGCCACCATGGCGCTGCCCGCCGGCAACGTTTCGCTGCGCCTCGATCTGTCCGGCATATCCTTCATGGACTCCATGGGCCTCAACCTGCTGCTGACCCTGCGGCGCCGTCTCCGGGCCGGCGGTGGCCGCCTGGTCCTGGCCGGTGTCCAGGACCAGCCCTGCGGCCTGCTGCGCCTGACCGGGGCGTACCCGCTCTTCGACATCACCGAGGCCGCCGACAGCCTCGCCGGGTCGGGGCGCTGACCGCGCCTCGCCCGGTGGCCGGCGACGCGTCACTGCGTCCCCCGTACCAGGCCCCGCATCGCCGCACCGGCCCGCTGCCCGTCTCCGCGCCGCCGTAAGGCGCCCCGCACGTCCGTGCCCAGCCGGCCGCGTGCCACCGAAGCGGAACCGCGCCCATTCCGGTCCCTTCCCGCCAGTCGCCACGCCCCGCCATGCCCGCCCGCTCCCGCGCGTGCTGCCCGGTGTCCCGCACGACACACCTCGTCCCTGTGGACGTGCGCCGGACGAGGGTGCGCGCGCTCGGCCCGCTCCTCCGCCCGCCGCCCGCCGTACGGGAATGGGGACCGTCGTGCCGGATCGTGACGAGGCGGTGCAGGGCACGCTGGCGGGCCTGCCGGCCGAGAGCCACCTGATGCCGTTCGAACGCCTGCCCTCCCGCGTGGCCGACCACGCCGCCGGGGCCGGGTTCGGCGACGTACGGATCTACCTGGGCGACCTCCAGCGCGATGTCCTGCGCCTGCTCACCGGCAAGGGACGGGACGCCGCGGAGGGCGCGCCCGAGGACGCCGGCGAGCTGACCGTGGAGGGCAGCGTCGCCGGCCGCGGCTACATGCACGGGGAGATCGTGGCCGACGGCGGCGCCCGGCCCGGGTGCACGGATGGTGGGTGCCGCTGCTGGACGCACCGAGCGGCTCGGCGTGCTGCACCTGACCTCCGCGACGGACGACGCGCGGGTACGACGCGACATGTACGCCCTGGCGTCCCTCGTGGCGATGCTCGTCGTCGGCCACCGGGACATCAGTGACTCGTACGCCCGGCTGGCCCGCGTCAAGCCGGTGAACGTCGCCGCGGAGATGCAGTGGACGCTGATGCCGCCGCGCACCTACGCCGACGGCCGGGCCGTCGTCAGCGCCGTCATGGAGCCCGCCTACGAGGTCAGCGGCGACGCCTACGACTACGCCACCGCCGACGACGTCCTACACCTGTCGATGTTCGACGCCATGGGCCACGACACCGCCGCCGGCATCACCGCCAACCTCGCCGTGGGCGCCTGCCGCAACCAGCGCCGGCAGGGCACGCCCCTGCCCGGCCTGGGCAACAGCATCGAGCGGGTGTCCTGGAACAGTTCGGACCCAGCCGGTACGTGACCGGCGTCCTCGCCGACCTGAACACCTCCACCGGCACGCTGACCTGGACCAACCATGGTCACCAGCCACCGATCCTCATCCGCGACGGCCGCTGGAGCACCCTCCTGAGGTGCCCGCCCACCCATCCCATGGGCACCGACCTGCGCCTGCCCACCACCGTCTGCCACGAGCAGCTCCAGCCCGGCGACCGGCTCGTCCTCTGCACCGACGGCATCACCGAGGCCCGCACCGCCGACGGCAGGGAGTTCGGCCTCAGCCGGTTCACCGACTTCCTCATCCGCCACCACGCCGACCAGCTGCCCGTCCCGGAGACCCTGCACCGGCTCATGCGCGCCGTCCTGAGGCATCACGACGACCACCTGCGCGACGACGCCGGCATCCTGGTGTGCGAATGGCTCGGCCCCGGCTCCCACCTGCCCAGCGCCGCACCCCTCGCCGGCATCCCCGGCCCCTGCGGCCAGGGCTGAGGAGCGGCGACCGCACCGGCGTGGCACACATGCCGAAGCCCGCCGCGGGACGGCGGGCTTCGCGCGGGGGAGTGAACGGGAGCCGTCAGTCGCTGGTGAGCATGCCCTCGCGCAGTCGGGCGAGGGTGCGGGACAGCAGCCGGGAGACGTGCATCTGGGACACGCCCAGGCGTTCGCCGATCTGGGCCTGGGTGAGTTCCTCCACGAACCGCATGTGGATGATCTGCCGGTCACGCTCGCCCAGTTCGGCGATCAGCGGGGACAGCGCCTGGAAGTCCTCCACCAGCTCCAGGGCCGCGTCCTCGGTGCCGATGAAGTCCTGGAGCGCGGTCTCACCGTCCTCGCTGGTGCCGAGCGCGGCGTCGAGGGAGGAGGAGTTGTAGCCGTTGGCGGCGAGGCGGGCCTCACGCACCTCGTCCTCGGGCAGGCTCAGCAGCTCCGACAGTTCGCGGACCGTCGGGGTACGGCCCAGCCGGCTGCGGAGTTCCTCCGTGGCGCGGGCCAGCTGGACCCGGGCCTCCTGAAGGCGCCTCGGCACGTGCACGGCCCACGTGGTGTCACGGAAGAACCGCTTGATCTCACCCACGATGTAAGGGATGGCGAAGGAGGTGAACTCCGCCTCCCGCGACAGCTCGAACCGGTCGATCGCCTTGATCAGTCCGATCATGCCGACCTGGACGATGTCCTCCATCTCCTCCGGCCCACGGCTGCGGAACCGGCCGGCCGCGAAGCGGACCAGGGACATGTTCATCTCGATCAGCGTGTTGCGGGCGTAGCTGTACGCGGGAGTGCCCTCTTCCAGCACCGCCAGCTGCTCGAAGAACAGCCGCGACAGCTCGCGCGCGTCCTTCGGCGCGACCTTGGAAGGGTCGGCGACCTCCGGCACCCCGGCCGTCCGTAGGTCCGTCGCCGTCACGCTCATGAGCGCCATACTGTTTCCCCTCCCACAATCGGATCCCGTCGCCGCCGCCCGCCCGGAGCGGCCGTCGGCGCAGCGCCTACCCCCTCATCCTGCACCCATGCATGCCATCCGCACCAATATTCGGAACCGGGGCCCGCGACTGTCCCGGAACCGGGGCCCGCGACGAGGACCGCGGCGCCCGGCTGTGGAACCCGGAGAAGATTCTCTCGCCGCGATGTCGAGAACCCGTGACCGGCTCCGTCCCCGGGGTGAACGTGACCACAATGGGTCGCGTCGGCACCGAGGAGAGACACGATGGCCAAGTACCTGCTGCTCAAGCACTACCGCGGCGCTCCCGCTCCGGTGAACAACGTCCCGATGCACCAGTGGACGCCCGAGGAGGTCACGGCGCACATCCGCTACATGCAGGACTTCGCGGCCAGGCTGGAGGGGACCGGCGAGTTCGTCGACGCCCAGGCGCTCGCCCCCGAGGGAACCTTCGTCCGGTACGACGGCGAGGGGCGCCCGCCGGTCACCGACGGGCCGTTCGCCGAGACCAAGGACCTGATCGCCGGCTGGATGATGATCGACGTCGACAGCCACGAGCGCGCCGTCGAGCTGGCCGGGGAGCTGTCGGCCGCCCCCGGGGCGGACGGGAAGCCGATCCACGAGTGGATCGAGCTGCGCCCGTTCCTGGCCGCGCCGCCCACCATCACGGAGTGACCTCTGCGATGAACGAGGCCCTGCTCCGGAGCCTCACGCCGAGCGTGCTCACCGTCCTCGTCCGCCGCGGAGCCGACTTCGCGGCGGCCGAGGACGCCGTGCAGGACGCGCTGGTCGAGGCGGTCCGCGTCTGGCCGGCCGACCCGCCGCGGGATGCGAAGGGCTGGCTGATCACCGTGGCCTGGCGCCGGTTCCTCGACGCGACCCGGGCGGACGCCGCCCGCCGCCGGCGGGAGGACCGCGTCGACGAGGAACCGGCGCCCGGGCCCGCGCCCGCGGCGGACGACACCCTCCAGCTCTACTTCCTGTGCGCCCATCCGTCGCTGACGCCGGCGTCCGCGGTCGCGCTCACGCTGCGCGCCGTCGGCGGGCTCACCACCCGCCAGATCGCCGACGCCTACCTGGTGCCCGAGGCGACCATGGGGCAGCGGATCAGCCGGGCCAAGCGCACCGTCTCGGGAGTGCGGTTCGACCGGCCCGGTGACGTCGCCACCGTGCTGCGCGTCCTCTACCTGGTCTTCAACGAGGGCTACTCCGGTGACGTCGACCTCTCCGCCGAGGCCATCCGGCTCACCCGGCAGCTCGCGGCCGCGATCGACCACCCCGAGGTGGCGGGGCTGCTCGCCCTCATGCTGCTCCACCACGCCCGGCGCGCCACCCGGACCAGGCCCGACGGCAGCCTGGTGCCGCTCGCCGAGCAGGACCGCGGCCGGTGGGACACCGCGTCGATCGCCGAGGGCGTCGCCGTTCTTCAGACGGCCCTCGCCCGCGACCGGCTGGGCGAGTTCCAGGCCCAGGCCGCCATCGCGGCACTCCACGCCGACGCGCCCACCGCCGGGGAGACCGACTGGGTGCAGATCGTGGAGTGGTACGACGAGCTGGCGCGCCTGACCGACAGCCCGGTCGTCCGGCTCAACCGCGCGGTGGCCGTCGGCGAGGCCGACGGACCGCGCGCCGGCCTGGCGGCGCTCGCGGCGCTGGACGACTCGCTGCCCCGCCACACCGCGGTGGCGGCCTACCTCCACGAGCGCGACGGCGACCTGACGAAGGCGGCCAGCCTGTACGCCGAGGCGGCCCGCCGGGCACCCAACCTCGCCGAGCGCGACCACCTGACCCGCCAGGCCGCCCGGCTCCACACCCGCCGGCCCCGCTGACGCGTCCCGCCGCGCGGAGGGACGTGGACGGACGTCGCACGCGACCTGGCCGGTGGACTGGTCCCACGCGGTCGCCGGAGCGTTCGCCTGGTGGCGGCGGCCCGCGAACCGCACCGGACGGCTGATGCTCTCCCACCACGTGGAGACCGGCACCGCCGTACGCGTGACGTCCCGCGCGCCCGCCGGCTTCGGCTGTCTCCACAAGGACCGGATCGCCGACCTGTGGAACTCACCGAGGCGGTCGAACGGGTCGCGGCGGGTGGGCCCTACATCGATCCGGACGTCGTACGGCGTCCGCTCACCCGGCACCTGGGAGTCGGCGGCAAGACCGTCGAGACGCACGTGCGCGACATCTCAGGTACCTCGAGGCGGGAGGCGAGCCGGGGCTCCGGGCGGGCCTCGCCGGTCAGTCCACCGTCACGTGCAGGCGCACGGTCAGGCCGGTGGGCAGGGCCCGGATCTCCACCAGGTCACAGAGCTGGTGCATCATCCACACGCCCCGGCCGCCGGCCGGGGAGAGCGGATCGGGGCGGCGCCGGCCCACGAGGGGATCGGTGAGCCGGCCGCGGTCCTGTGTCTCGGCGATCAGTGTGTCGTCCCAGCGCCACAGCCGCAGGGTGCCCTCTCCTCCGCCGTGGCGCACGGAGTTGCCCGTGGCCTCGTTGACGGCGAGCAGCCAGTCGGTACGGCGTCGCGGTGACAGGCCCGCCGCCTCGGCCCAGTCCGCGGCGGCGTCGCGCACGCTCCCGAGATCCCGCTCACCGAAGCGCAGGACGACCGCGTCCGCCGGTTCGGGCAGCGGTGTGTCGCAGTCGCGGCCCACCTCGTGCGCGTCCACGTGCTGCGGACTGTGCCGGTAGTCGCCGGGACCGCCGATGACCGGGTGCGTCCGGTACGCCTGCGCCAGAACCGTCTCGGGCAGCGCGGAGTCGTAGGGGCACAGGATGGTCGCGGGGCGGCCGGCGAACGCCAGGTTGATCAGGGCCTCGTGGCGGGTGGCCTCGCGTGCTTCCGCGCGGGTGCGGCCCGGCCAGATCGGCTCGCCCACGATGGACGGGTGCCGGTCCGCGTGCCGGTCGGCGAACTCCTGGAGCATGGACAGGATGCGCCCGGGGTTGCGTCCGGCCTGCCGCATATCGACCCAGGTGACCTCCCCGGCCTCCGCGCCGAGGACGTCCCGGAGGAGATTCAGGCGTGTGCCGGGCACGGCGACCAGCTGGGGGCGGCCCCGCACCGCCTCCGCGCGGACGAAGCCCCCGACGCCCTTCAGGTAGTCGTCGTCCGTGGTGTAGAAGAGCGCCGGATGGTGGAAGGCCGCGTACTGACCCGGCTCGGCGGACGGTCTCGTGTAGGTGGTCATCGGCCTGCCGTCTCTATGCCGGCGCCCAGCTCCGGGAAGAGTTCCAGCATGCGGTGGAGCGCGGGCGGCGCCCCCAGGAGTCGCACGGGTGTGTCCGAGGGGCGTCGCAGCGCCGCCCGGGCGATGTCCGCCAGCGCCGCGACGTCGAGGTGGTCGAGGCCCGACAGGTCCAGCGTGACGTCTTCGGCCGAGGACACGGAGAGCGCCGCCGCCGCCGAGGCGGTGACGCGCCGGTTCTCCCAGCCGGCCGACCCGGACAGCCGGAATCCGGCCGGTCCGGCCAGCGGCGCGACCGCCATTCCCGGCTCGCCGCCCGGGCACGCGGCGGGGTCCGACCGCGCCAGGTGTGCCGCCGACAACGCGGCCAGGTCCTCGGGGGGCACCAGGCGCCGGTCGTAGAAGCACCAGGCCCGCAGGGGCAGCTGCTCGAAGACCTCGTGGTGGATCCGCAGCTCGTACTCCAGCAGACGCTCGGCGCCGGCTATCTCCCGGTTGCCCCAGGACATCTCGCCGATCGCCCGCAGCCCCCGGTATCCCCGCGCCGCGGCCGCCTGCACGGCCTGCCGCCACAGACCGATCATCGCGTCCGGGTCGAAACGGTCCCCGGCCAGATACGTCTCGGCGGCGGTGGTCACCACGAGCTGTCCGCGCCGTACGGCGGAGGGGGCGTCGATGCCCCGGTCGAGGAGCGTGCGCGTCACGAGATCGGGCGCGGTGGCATCCGCGAAGTACCGCACCTGTTCGTCCCGGTCGAATCCGGCCCGGACGAAGCTGACGAGATGGCCGGCCCATTCCGCGTCGGTCGCGTACGTCACAGCGGCATGCCGGTCCGCGGCGGTCTCACCGCTCGCGCTCACGGACGTGGCGTGCATCGGACCACCTTGCCCCTTCCGGTGCGACCGACCGCCACACGGATTCACCACATTACCGCAGGGTCTCCACCGTTCCGGGTCAGGACAGGGCGGCGTTCTCGCTGCCGTTGTCACTGCCGTTGCCGTTGCCGTTGCCGGGGAGGAGGGGAAAGACCTGGTCGAGGCCGACGATGCGCAGGATGCGCAGTGTGTGCACGGGGACGGCGGCGAGCGCCATGTCCGCGCCGGCGGCGAGGGCGTGGTGGTGGGCGGCGATCAGGGCGGTGATGCCGCTGGAATCGCAGAACGTCATGCCGGCCAGGTCCAGGACGAGGCGCCGGCCTGCCGGCAGGGCGAGGGTGGGGAGCAGCTCACGCAGCTCGGTGGCGCTGCCGTAGTCCAGGTCGCCACTGATCTCCAGGACGGGACCGTTCGCGGCGTCCCGGACGGTGATCCTCAGCGGGCTCATCGGCTGCTACGGGTCCGGGGGCCGGCGGCGGGGACGCCGAGGGCGAGCAGGGCGGTGTCGTCGTCGAGGCCGTCGCCGAAACTGGCCAGCAGTCCGGCCAGGGCTTCGATGACGGCTTGCGGGGAATTCCCCGCCTGGCCGGCGGCGAAGGCGAGCAGTGCCTCGTCCCCGTACAGGCCGGTGCGGTCCTCGCCGGTACGGGCTTCGGTGAGGCCGTCGGTGTAGAGCAGGAGGGTGTCGCCGGGGGTCAGGGTGGTGGAGGCGGTGACGAAGCGCGCGGCGGGCAGGATGCCGACGAGGAGCCCGCCCGGGGTGGGCAGGAAGTGGGCGGTGCCGTCGGCGCGCAGGACGACGACCGGGGGATGACCGCCCGAGGCCAGCTGGACGGCGACCCGACCGGTCGTGGGGTCGGGTTCGAGCGTGCCGAAGACGGCGGTGCAGTAGCGCGGGTCACCGCTGCCGGAGTAACGCTCGTGGAGCACCTCGTTCAGGGTCGACAGGGCGGCGACGGGGTCGGCGTCGTGCAGGGCGGCGGCGCGCAGGGTGTAGCGGGTCAGTGAGGTCACCGCGGCGGCCTGGGGCCCCTTGCCGCACACGTCGCCGAGGAAGAAGGCGAAGCGTTCGCCGCCGATGGGAAAGACGTCGTAGAAGTCGCCGCCGAGCCGGTCGGGGGACGCGGTGTGGTAGTGGGCGGCCGCCTCCATGCCGGGCACCGGCGGCAGCGCGTCGGGCAGCAGGGACTGCTGGAGCACGGCGAGCGCGTCCTTGAGCCGGGCCCTGTCGGCCTCTGCCTGCTTGCGCGCTTCCTCGGCGACCTTCCGGCCGCGCAGGAGTTCCTGCTCGTAGGCGCGGCGGTCGCGGGCGTCGAAGACGGTGGTGCGGATCAGCAGCGGCTCGCCCGTGCTGCCGTGCTTGACCAGGGAGGAGACCAGCACCGGGATCCGGCCGCCGTCGGCCTGCTTGATCTCCAGGGCGATGCCGCTGATCTCGCCCTGCATCCGCAGCAGTGGCGCGAAGTGCGTCTCGTGGTACAGCTTGCCGCCCACGGGCAGCAGGTCGGCGAACCGCATCCGGCCCACCACCGCCTCCCGCTCCAGGCCGAGCCAGGCCAGCAGCGTGGCGTTGATCTTCGCGATGGTGCCGTCCATGAGGGTGGACAGGTAACCGCAGGGCGCGTTCTCGTACAGTTCCTCGGCGCTGTCCTCCAGCAGGGCGGCGAAGGCGGCATCCGACGTCTTGTCGTCACCGGCTTCGCAGGGGTCGGGCTGCTGCCCGGCGCGGCACATCACCGCAGGCCCGCCAGGAAGCCGGTGATCGCCTCGTTGGTGGCCTCGGGCGCGGACAGGTGCGGGCAGTGCCCGGTCGCGTCGAGGGTGACAAGCGTCGAACCGGGAATCGCCTGGTGGACGAAGGCGCCGACCTCGCGGGGGGCGATGACGTCCTGGGTGCACTCCAGCACCAGCGTCGGCACCTGCACACTCTTCAGGTCGTCCCGCGAGTCCGACAGGAACGTGGTCCGGGCGAAGGCGCGCGCCATGTCCGGGTCGGTGGCGCAGAAGCTGTTCCTCAGCTCCTCACCCAGTTCGGGCCGGTCCGTGTTGCCCATGATCACCGGTGCCATCGCCGCCGACCAGCCCAGGTAGTTGGACTCCAGGGAGGCCAGCAGCTCGTCGATGTCCTGGGCGCTGAAGCCGCCCCGGTACCCCTCGTCGTCGACGTACCGCGGGGACGGCGCGACCATGACCAGCGCCCCGATGCGCTCCGGAGCCGCTGCGGCGGCCAGGACCCCGATCATCGCGCTGACCGAGTGCCCCACGAACACCGCGTCGCGCAGGTCGAGTTCCTCGCACACCTCCACCACGTCCCGGGCGTACCCGTCCAGTGAGGCGTAACGGTCCTCCGAGAAAGCGGAGGCGTCGGAGCGGCCCGAGCCGACGTGGTCGAACAGGACCACCCGGTAGTCGTCGGCCAGGGCGGGCACCGTGAGCCGCCACATGTTCTGGTCACAGCCGAACCCGTGAGCCAGCACCACCGTCGGCCCCTGCGGGTTGCCGGTGATGGTGACGTTGTTCCTGCGACCGATGTCCATACCCTCAGTGTCGCAGGCCGCGACGACCGTCACCGCAGGGGCGCCGATCGCTCCACGCCCCACCCGGCACCTTCACACGTACACCCGGTCACCTGCACATATGTCCGTACGGCAGAGGCTCTCGGGGGCGCGGGTTCGGGAGGCTTTCGCGTGGGTCGGATCACCCTGGGTCGCGGGGCCGGGGTGACGGGGCGGCTGGGGGTCATGGCCGGGGCCGCAGGGGCGGCAGGGGGTCGGGGGCCGGCCGGCGATGTCGGTCAGCAGACGGGTGCGGATGGCGCGGAGCTTGAGGTCGGTCTGCTGGGGGAGCCTGCGCAGCAGGTCGTAGTCCTCCTCCGCGGTGCGCTGCCGCTGCCGCATCACGCTTCCGACGGCCTGGTCGATCACGCTGCGGGACGCGAGCGCGCTCTGGAGGTCACGGTGAAGTCCTCCGCGCCCGCCAGGCGCTGGGCCAGCGCGATCGCGCCGCGGGCCCGGGCGGCGAACAGTGCCAGCTCCCGCCGGTCCCGCTCGGTGAAGGCGTTCCGGCCGGTGGCGTAGAAGTCGAGGGCGCCGGCGGTGTGGGTGCGTGCGCAGACCGGTACGGACAGCGAGGAGCGGACGCCCGGACCGGCCGCGAACCGCGGGCAGCCGCCCCACCGGGTCTCCTCCAGCACGTCCGGCACGTGCACGAAGCGGCCGGTCCGCAGGGCCTGGAGACAGGGACCGTCGTCCTGGCCGTACTGCCTCTCGTCCAGCTTGTCCGCGACGCCTCCGGTACTGACCACGGTCAGGGGCCGTCGACGGCGCTGCAAGGTCACACCGCAGCCGTCCGCTCCGTCGTCCGGGGTGCTCAGGAGCCGTAAGGCAAGTAAGGCACGTGGCCCTGATCAGTCCGTGCCTTACAGATGTACGGGGGTTCGTCAGGCACGTACGTCAGCGGCGGTCGTACTCGGCGCTCTGGGCCCGGGAAGTGGGTGAGCCGTTGCCGTGGCGGGAGCTGCCGGACGGCACTGCGGTGCCGGCCGAGGACGGCTCGCTCCAGCGGTACGAGACGATGTGCACGCCGATGCGCAAGGACCTGGAGTGACGTGGGATCTCACCCACGACGGCATAAGCACCCCTCGCTCCCGCCACGAACGTCATCCTCGCCGACGACGCGACGGGCGAGCCGGCCGCGCGCGACGGCTACCGCTCCGCGCGGCTCGACCTGATCGCCCCCGCCAGCCCGCCGACGATCGGGCGAGCGGCTCAGAACGTCCTCCCAGTCGGACTCTGCCAAGGCTCAGTCGAGGCTTCTGTCAGGTCGGGTGTAGAAGGACTCGACGCCCCGCCAGGGCGAGGGGCCGCCCAGTGATCGGTCCAGGCGCCGTTGGGACGGGGCGAGGGAACAGCGGGCCGCATTGACGAAGCTCAGGTGAGCTTCGCCCAGCGCGGTATGAATCGGCCGCAGTTCTTCGAGGTCGGTCGGCTGACGACCATGGAAGAGGATGGTGAAGTCCTCCAGGATCTCGCAGACCCTCTCGGCTGCTGCGCTGGTCGCCGGGTCGGCAACGAGGCTGACCGAGTGCTGGGCGGCCACGAACGGCACCCAGTCGACGGCAGGCCTGCGCTCGTCGAGGAATGCCTCGCGCAGCTCCGCCTCCACGGCCCCGAACGCCTGCAGGAACTTCTCGTAGGCGGCGGTCTGCGTCCCCTGCAGCCATTGCTGGTGCTGGCCGCGGCGCCCGACGACACCGCCGGCGATGACGCCCACGACCGTTGCGGTGACACCACCTGCGGTGGATATCAGCAGATCCCATGAGACAGTCAAGCCAGGTCTCCTCACGATGGATGAGCGAGGCGCCCACGGGTGGCCCCGCGCTGAACGAAGCCCACGTGATGAGCGTCAATTCTTGTCCACTGGGAACCAGCCCGAGCCGGTGCGGGCATGCCCGGTACGGCTGCGTTGTCGTGGGCCGCAGCCGTCACGCGAACGACGGCCACCGGGCGGCCGCCCACTCCCGCCAGCCCGCGTAGCCGGGCGGCGGGCCGGCGGCCCCGCGGCCAGCCAGCTCCGCCGCGTCGGGCTCCTCGAAATGAGCCCGCCCGTGCAGGATGTCGGCCTCCGACATCGGCAGCGTCTCCTCGGGGGCGGTCGCCCAGCGGTGGGCGATACGGGAGCGTTGGGTCTCCTCGTCCACCGGCAGGTAGACCATGCGGAAGCACGCCCCCTCGGCCTCCGCCAGCCAGCGGATCGCGAACCGTTCGTCCCGTGACCAGCAGCCGTAGTCCACGACGACGTCAGTGCCGAGTCTGACCGCCTCCAAGGCGAGCCAGAGCATCCGCCCCTCCAGCACGTCGCGCTTCCCGTCCGCCTCCGCCGCGCCGAACAGGGGAATCATCCAGTCGTCGGGCGTCAGGCGCAGCGCGCCGTGCTCCGCGGCGAGCTGCCGGGCCCGCGTGGTCTTTCCGGCCCCTGGCAGGCCGACCATCAGGAACAACGTGGTCACACCCGGATCGTGGCAGGGAAGCCGATCAGACCACCACCGTTTTTTCCAGATGCCCACTGACCTGCTCGGACAGCCCAGGAACACCAGATAAAAGGGGGAGACACCGACGGCCTCGTCGATCAGGTGCTGGAGGAACTCCGTCAGCGAGTCGGTCTCTCCAGCAGCCGGTCGATCATGTCCATTTCGTGCTGTACGCGGCCCGGCCGGTCCACCGCCTCTCGCCTCCCGCAGCGAACTGCGCTGCCGGCTCGGCCTCGCCGCACTGATACCCCCGCCGGCGGATGTGTCCCCACCGGCTCGGGGCGCCGCCCCGCTCCCCGGTCAGACGACCGTCAGGACGATCTTGCCGGTGGTGCGGCCCCGTTCGCCGATCTCGTGCGCCTTCGCGGCCTGTGCCAGCGGTACGACGGTGTCGACCACCGGCCTCAGCGCGCCGCGTTCCACCAGGGCGGCGATCTCGCGCAGACCCAGGTGGTCCGGTTCGACCAGCATCCACACCGCCCGCACCCCGTCCCGGGCGGCGGGGACGTCGTCCGGGCCGGGCAGGGTGATCAGCCGGCCGCCGGCCCGCAGCACCCCCACGGACCGCTCGGCGATCTCCCCGCCGAGGCCGTCCAGTACGACATCGATGCCGGACACGACGTCCTCGAACCGTACGGCGCGGTAGTCGACCACCTCGTCCGCGCCCAGCTCGCGCACCAGGTCGTGCTTGCCGGCGCTGGCGGTGCCGATGACGTACGCGCCGCGTGCCTTGGCGATCTGCACCGCGAGATGGCCGACCCCGCCGGCCGCCGCGTGCACCAGCACCCGCTCGCCGGGACGCACGTCCGCCGTGTCCACCAGCGCCTGCCAGGCGGTCAGCGCGGCGAGCGGCAGCGCCGCCGCCTCCACGTGCGTCAGGCTCGCCGGCTTGGGGGCGAGATGCCGGGCCGGCGCCACCACGTACTCGGCGTAGGCGCCTGCCTGGCGCGGGAACAGCGGCATGCCGAAGACCTCGTCGCCGGGACGGAAGACGCCCACACCCGGGCCGACGGCCTCGACGGTGCCGGACACGTCCCAGCCGACCGCCGGCACGGCGCCCCACTCGATGAGGGCCCCGCCGGCCCGGGTCTTCCAGTCCACCGGGTTCACCCCGGCCGCGTGGACGCGCACCAGCACCTCGTTCAGTCCGGGTTCCGGGCGCTCGACCTCCCGCTCGGCCAGGTTCTCCGGTCCGCCCCACTTTTCCACGACCACCGCGCGCATGATGTCCGCCTCGTTTTCCGTATCGATCGGCTCGGCGCCGGGACCTCCCCGGCGCGACGCGGTCCACCATCCGGCACCCGGGCCCGCCGCGGCTTTGGCCGTTCGGCCATGATGTGCCAGGATCTGGCCATGAGTGACATGTGGTGCGCGGCGGCGGAGGACGAGCGGGACCCGGCGGGGCCGGTGCCCCGGCGGCACCGGATCGCGGTGCTCGCCCTCCCCGGGGTCCCGCCCTTCGAGCTGGGCATCCCCTCCCGTGTCTTCGGCAGCGTGCAGGACGCCGGGGGCCGCCCGCTCTACGCCGTCACCGTCTGCACCGCCGACGGCGCCCCCGTCCTCAGCGACGCCGGGTTCACCGTGCAGCCCGCGGCCGGCCCCGAGGCCCTGGCCGCCGCCGACACGGTGATCGTCCCGCCCACGCACGCGATGCCCGAGCTGGGCAGCGGCGGCCCGCTGCCCCCCGAGGTCACCGCGGCCATCGCCGGCATCCGGCCCGGCACCCGGCTGGTGTCCATCTGCACCGGGTCCTACGTGCTGGCCGCGGCCGGGCTGCTCGACGGCCGCCCGGCCACGACCCACTGGAACCTCGCCCCGGAGTTCCGCCGGGCCTACCCCAGGGTCAAGGTCGACGAGGACGTCCTCTTCGTCGACGACGGCGACGTGCTGACGTCCGCCGGCGTGGCCGCCGGGGTCGACCTGTGCCTGCACATGATCCGCCGCGACCACGGTGCCGCCGCCGCCAACCGGGCCGCCCGCATGTGCGTGGTACCGCCCTGGCGGGACGGCGGGCAGGCCCAGTACATCGACCGCCCGGTCCCCGTGCCCACCGTCGCCAGCACCACCGCCACCCGTGCCTGGGCCCTGGAGCACCTCGGCGAGCCGCTGTCCCTCGCCCGGCTCGCCGAGCACGCCCGGATGAGCCTGCGCTCCTTCTCCCGGCGGTTCCGCGACGAGGTCGGCATGACCCCCGTGCAGTGGCTCACCGCACAACGCCTGGAGCTGGCCAAGCAGTTGCTGGAGACCACCGACCTGTCGATCGATCTCGTCGCGCACCGGGCCGGCTTCGGTTCCGCGAACTCCCTGCGCGCGCACATGAGGACGGCCTTCGGGGTGTCACCCGCCGCCTACCGCCGGACCTTCAGCGCCAACGACCTCGTCGGCAGCCGCGGTTGACCGCACCCGCCGGCCCCGGCGGCGCCACCGGCGTCGGACGCGGCGGGCGGGCGCCTCTTCGGCAGGACGTCGACGGCGCAGGCGCCGGGTCCCGGACAGGCGATCAGGAGGAACGGCCAGCAGAACAGGACGGCCGGCTCGCCTCCGTTGCCGATCGGGAACAGGGCGTGGGACCGGTGGACGCCGAAGTAGGCGTAGGCCATCGAGCCGGAGCAGACGACGGCCGCGCCGCGGGTGAACAGGCCCAGGCACACGGGGACGCCTCCGGCCGGCTCGATGGCCGCGGCCCACCGGGCGGGCCACTGCACGGCGGGCACCGTGCCGCGGCCGTGGGCGCCGCCCAGCACGCCGAACAGGGACGCCACGCCGTGACAGGCGAGGAGGAAGCCGGTCACCAACCGGAACAGGGCCTCCAGGGCGGACCGCGCCGCGCCCGACGGCTGTGCCGGTGAGAGGTTCATGGGGGTCACTCCACAGGTCTGAGTTCCCTCTGAGGGCCGCACACCCGCGGGGATCATTCCGGCACAGGTCGCGCCGGTCTGGGTACTGGTCCGGGGCACGGGGTGGCGGCGACCGCGTGGAGCCGGACGCCGTGACCGTGCCGACAGGCGGCCGTCACCGCTGACCGGCCGCCCGCACCCACCGTCAACGCCGAGCGGAGAACACCTCTCATGCGAGCCACCTTCATGTACGGCAGCGGCGACGTCCGGGTGGAGGACGTCCCCGAACCGACGATCGAGCAGCCCACCGACGCGGTGGTCCGCGTCGTACGTTCCTGTATCTGCGGCAGCGACCTGCACCCCTACCACACCATGGAGAAGTCGGACCTGGGCGCTCCCATGGGGCACGAGTTCCTCGGCGTCGTCGAGGACCTCGGCGCCGAGGTGTCCGTCCTGCGGCGCGGTGACCTGGTGGTGGCACCGTTCGCCTTCGCCGACAACACCTGCGCGCTGTGCCGGGAGGGCCTGCACACGTCCTGTCCCCAGGGCGGTTTCTTCGGCCCCGGCAGCGGCTGCGGCGGCCAGGCCGAGGCGGTCCGCGTCCCGCAGGCGCAGGGCAGTCTCGTGAAGCTGCCCGTCGGCGAGGACTCCGGGCTGCTGCCGTCACTGCTGACGCTGTCCGACGTGTACGGCACGGGGTACCACGCCGCCAGGACGGCGCACGTCGGCCCGCGCACCACGGTGACCGTCATCGGTGACGGCGCGGTCGGTCTGCTGGCGGTCCTCTCCGCCCGGCAGCTCGGCGCCGAGCGGATCATCCTCATGGGGCGGCACAAGGACCGTACCGACCTGGGCGGCGAGTTCGGTGCCACCGACGTCGTCCCGGAGCGCGGGGAGGAGGGCGTCGAGCGCGTGCGGGAACTGACCGGCGGTGACGGCACGCACACCGTCCTGGAATGCGTCGGCTACATGAACGCCTATGAGACGGCGGTCGGCGTGGTGCGCCCCGGCGGTGTGATCAGCCGGGTCGGCGTACCGCAGTACGAGGAGGCGCCGGTCGGCTTCGGCAGCCTGTTCCGCCACAACATCACCCTCACCGGCGGCCCGGCCCCGGTCCGCGCCTACATCGAGGAACTCCTGCCCGCCGTGCTGGACGGCACGGTCGACCCGGGGCGCGTCTTCACCCGCACGATCGGCCTGGACGAGGTGCCCGACGGCTACCGGGCCATGGACCGGCGAGAGGCCCTGAAGGTCCTGGTCACACCCTGACGCCGTCGGGCGGAAAGCCCGACAGGCTTCAGCCGAAGGGGCGTCGAGGACGGCGCGAGGCGGTTTGGACGGTACCGGGCGAGAGACTCGGCCTCTGACACGGAGGGCGCCCGGGACCCGCGGGCGCATCAGCGCATCGGCGCATCGGCGCAGAAAGGAGTCCTCATGTCCGACGAGAAGACCGGGACGCACGTGCCAGGACACGAGACACTGCCGCTGCCGGACTACGACCACCTTCCGCTGGGCAGCCTCCAGCACCGCATCCGCACGCTCGACGAGCCTGGCCTGCGCGAGGTGCTGACCTACGAGGAAGCGCACGGCAACCGGCTTCCCGTCGTGGAGGCTCTGCGGGCCCGGCTCCAGGAGCTGCGCGAGGGGGCACAGCCGTCAGGGGGCTCCCCGCTCGCGCCGGCCCCGGAGCGCGCGCCCGCGCCCGACACCGGCTCCCCGGTCTCGCCCGCCACCACGGGCCCCGCGATGAACCCGCCGGCCCACGGCACCCCCGAGAATCCGGCGCAGCCCCGCTCGACGGGCTGACGCACGGCGGACCGGCGCCCCCGCCGGACCGGCTGCTCACTTCCCTGTACGTCCCACCTGTTCGGTGAGAGTGTGGAGGCGAGCGAGCCCCGGGCCGGCTGTCACAGCCGGCCCGGGGCTCGTGAGGGGTTCGCTTGGGCAGTCAGGCGAAGGCCGTCAGCCCGTGAGAGCCGACAGCTGTGCGCCCGCCGGTCCCGGCACCGCCGGTCGGCGGACGCATCCCCGCTCACGCCGCGGCGCCGCGCGGATCACGCCGGGACATCAGGCGCGCGCTGCTGTGGCCGTGGCGTGCAGGTGTTCCAGGGCGTCCAGGACGACGGTGCTCCGGTGCCAGGACAGCCAGCGCCCGGCGTCCGTCCCGATGCGCTCCAGCGCCGACAACTGCGCTCGGGTCAGTGCGCGCAGCGGCCGTTCGTGGTGGGAGGAGACCATGCCGAGCACCGCGCCCGCCCTGCTGACCAGGGGAACGCTGTGGGCGGCCCGGCTGCCCGCCTGGAGGATGGCGTGGCGGGAGGCCTCGTCGAACACGGCCGCGGTCGCCACATCGGCCACGGTGACCTGCCGCCGTTCGGCCGCGGCCTGCGAGCAGGCGGTCGTCGGGGTGTCGACGAAGGCGAAGAAGTCGGTGAAGTACTTGTTCAGCCCGGTGTGCCGGGCCAGATGCAGCCGTCCGTTCCCGGCCAGCTGCACGTTGCCCATGGGAGTCTGCGTGAGGGACAGCACCCGGTTCAGCAGCGCTTTCAGCACCGCTCCCTGACTGCTCCGCGCGCCCCGGTCCAGGGCGATCCCGGTCAGCGGGGGCGGGCTGTGACGGGCACGGCCCGGGAACCACAGGACCGCGTCGTGGTCGGGCGCCGGCGTGCGGACCACCGCCTCGGCCAGTGTGTGCAGCTTGATGTTGAACCGCTGGGAGGCGTTTCTCAGCAGGACGAACGCCTCCTCGGCGGAGGCGAGGGCATAGCGCCCGAGCAGCACGTCCTGCGCGCGGGAGACCCCGGCGTGCCCGAACAGCCGGTTACGAGCGTCCAGTTCCTCCTGTGACGGAAGCGGGACACCGACCTCTTCACACGTGTTACCGGCAACCTGGACGGCTTCCTCCTCAGGGAACCGGGGCAGCTGGGTCATGCGGGCACTCCAGACGGAAAAGGGCAGGCAGACGGACCGACGCGGCCCGGCCGAACCCGGCCGGGCGCAGGTGTCTGCTTCCCAAACACTCATCCCGAGCCTAACCACGCCCTCGCAGCACAAACACCCAGGCCCCCGGGCACGGACACCCGGCACCCGGCGCCCCGCGCCGGGCGATGAAGAGGGCCCATCGAATTACCGAATGTCAGGGGTGAATTGCCGCAAATGTGGGGACCCGACCGCCAGTACAACGTTCCGCGAGGAGACGATATGAGCAGCCCCAAGGAGCACGAGGCCTCCAGCCCGCTGGAGCAGGTCACCGGTGAGAAGGACGTGCACCCCGAGGAGGAGGGCCGACAGCCCGAGTCCGCACCGGGCGCCACCCCGGACGAGGAGGACGGCGCCACGGACGCCGGAGACACGTCCACGCAGGCCGGGACATGAGCGTCTCGATCGCGCAGCGGGATGCCACGGCGCTCGGCGGCGAGGGCAGCATCCTGATGCGCCAGCGCCGCGACCACGCCCGCCTCGACGCGATGATGCGGCGCTACGCCGCCGCCCACGGTCCGAGCCGTGACCTGGAGCGGCTGTGGCAGGACATCGTGCAACTGGTGTTCAGCCACGCTTTCGCCGAGGAAACCGTCCTGTGGCCGGTGCTGCGCCGCGTCGCCCCCGACGGGGAGAGCCTCACCGGCCGGGTCGAGGAGGAGCACCAGGCGATCAACGATCTGATCGCACAGGTCGAGAGGTCGGTCGACGACCCCCGGCGCACGGCCTGGATCGAGGAGGCGTTCGCTCTCATCCGCCAGGACATCCGTGACGAGGAGGACGAACTCCTGCCACGCCTGCGCGAGGCCTTCGACGACCGCCGGCTGCGGCGGATCGGCGCCACCTGGGAAGCCGTACGGGCGACCGCCCCGACGCACCCTCACCCCGGCGTGCCCCGCCGCCCGCCCGGCAACGCGGTGCTGGGCGTCCCCCTCAGCGTCTTCGACCGCATCCGCGACGCCGTTCCCCGCATCAGCCCCACGGTCCGCACCGCCGTGACCCTCACCGGCGCGGCGGTGGCCGCGGCCGTCGTCGCCCTGCTGGTGCGCGCCGTCCGGGGCCGGGCGAGGCAGGCGCGCGGATCCACATGACCGACCGCCGGGCCGACGCCGTACCGGCCGAGACCTGGGTACCTCCGACAGACCAGACAGCCCCCTTCGTAAAGGTGAGGATCATGGCAACTTCCCCCAAGCCGTCGATGGAGACGCACCCGGACATCATCGACATGCGGCAACGCCACGAGATGGCCGAGCGCGCGACCACCACCCCCAAGGGCCAGGCCATCGAGACTCTGGCACTGCTCACGGGCCTGTACCTCGCCGCGTCGCCCTGGATCACCGGGTTCAACGGCCTGTCGACGCTGGCCGTCAGCAATCTGATCACCGGCATCGCCTACGCGCTGCTGATGAGCGGCGGCTTCGGCCGCGCCTACGAACGCACCCACAGCATGGCCTGGGCGGCCTGCGCCCTCGGCGTGTGGGCGATCATCTCGCCCTGGGTGGTGGCCGGCAACGTCAGCACCACCAAGACCATCGTGAACAACATCATCACCGGTGCGCTGGCCCTGCTGCTGGCGCTGGCCGCCAGCGCGGCCGCCCGGGCGGCGGAGTCGTCCCACGCCCGGCGCGACATGTCCGCGCCCTACGCGTCGGGCCGCGGCTGACCGCACGGCCGGACACGGCTGACGGTACGGGGCGCGTGCGCCGGGTGAACCGCCCGGCGGACGCGCCCCGTACGTGTGGGCCCCGTACGTGTGGGCCCCGTACGTGTGGGCCCCGTACGTGTGGGCCACGCACGTGTGGCCACGCACGTACATGTGGGCCCGTCAGGGCATGCCGCTCGTCTCGACCAGCATGTCGATGACGGCGTCGAGACCGCCGTCGGCCAGCGCCTGCCGCTGACGGTCCGCACCGGTGCCCTGCTGGAGCAGCCGGTGGACCAGCGAGGTCACCTCGCGGGTGTCACCTGCCGCGTCCAGGGCCGGCCCGATGTGCGCCATCAGCCGGTACACGGCATCGCCCGCCCGGCAGCGCTCGCCCCCGGGAAGGATCAGATCACCGCCCAGCCCGTACCGTGCCGCCTGCCACATCGCCACATCAACCAGCTCGGGAGGGGTGTCCGGCGCCGGGATGCCCGCCGCCGCCCGCTCCCTCGCGGTGTCGACCAGGGCGCGCACCAGGCCGGCGAACATCGCGGCCTCGTCGGTGCGCAGCTGCACGTCCAGACAGCGGACCTCGACGGTGGGATACGTCTCGGACATGCGGGCCTGCCAGTACAGCTGGCCGGTGTCCCCGATCACCCCCGTCTCCAGCAGCCGTTGCACCCGCAGGTCGTAGTCGGCCTCGTCGGTGAAGCACGGCGGGACGCCGCTGACCGGCCAGCGGTCGAAGACCACGGTGCGCCAGCTGGCGAACCCGGTGTCGTGCCCCTCCCACAACGGGCTGTTCGCCGACATGGCGGTCAGGACGGGGAGCCACCCCCGGATCCGGTTCAGTACCTGCACACCCACCTGCCGGCCGGGGATGGCGACGTGCACGTGCATGCCGTTGACCATCTGCTCGGCCACCAGCTGCGGCGCCTGCTGCTGCATGGCACGGTAGCGGGCCTGGTCGGTGACGGGGACGGGCAGCGCCTGGCGCAGCGGCGGTGTCCCGCTGGCCACCAGGCGGCAGCCGTGCGCCTCGGCCGCCCCGGCCACGGCGTGCCGCAGACGTAGCAGGTGGCCGCCGACCTCGTCCAGCGACTCGCACACCGGAGTGGCCACCTCGACCTGGGCCTGGAGCAGCTCCGGCTGGATCTCCCGCGGGGCGATGAACGGTTCGAGGCCGGCCGCGGCGCGGACCTTCTCCGCGCGCGCCGCCAGCCGGCCACTGGCCGGCTCGACGAGCAGGTACTCCTCTTCGACACCGACGGTCGTCATCCTGGGCCTCCCGTTCCCGCGGCGCGCTGCCCGGAAGGCAACGGGCACGCCCTTCGGGCCGGCGCGCTGCCGCTCCGTCCCCGGCGCCGCCCCGATCGTGTCCGGGGACGTATCCAAGTGCCACCATGGTTCCGCCTCCGAACCCGCCGCGCATCCTGTGCCGGGCGGGCGGTGGCCCCGGGCGGTCCCGGGCGCCCCGGCGCGCTCCCGGCACCGCGAGCGCGCCCGCCGGCCACCGGATCGTGGTCAGTGGCCGGCAGGCGCGGGCGGTCGGTGCCGCGGAAGTGCAAGGCGGCTCAGTGCTTGCCCATCGCCTTGCGGACGGCGTCCTTGGTGCGGTCCATGAGGGCCGCCACCGGGCCGATCGCCAGGTTGGCCGCGCCCGTCTGGACGCCGGGGTGGGGCCGGGTGGGGGCCATGGCCTCCGCGGCCTTGACCGCCTTCGCCATGGTGGCGAGGTTGGTGACGTCGGTGCTGCGGCGGATGTGGGAGAACTCGTAGCGCTCCTCCGCCCGCGCGTGCTCCTGCACGTCCGTGCGCAGCTTCATCAGCCGCGGCATGAACGCCGGGTCGTCGGTGTCCATGTCGTCCAGCGCCGCGAGGGTCTCCTTGGCGGCCTTCTCCTCGGCGAGCCGGTCCTCGACGACCTGCTCCCCACCCGACACCGCCCGCCGGACGAAGGGATGCACGACCTCCTCCTCGGCGGTCTCGTGCACGGCGAGCAGCCGTACGAGGCGACGGAAGGCCTCGCGGCGCTCCTCGCCCTCGCTCTGCTCCACCTCGTCGAACAGGTTGCGGATGTCACCGTGCTGACGCATCAGCAGGGCGACGACATCGATGTCGGGTACGTGGTCGTCACCGGCCTGCGGGGTGTGCAGCTCGGACATGTGCGGCCGCCTCACTTCTCGCGCTGGGCGGGGTTGGGGTGCTCGCCCTCGGACTGCACGCGGTACTCGCGGCCGAACATGGCGTCGTGCTCGGCCATGACCCGGTCGCTCGGGGGCTCCTCGCCGCCGTGGATGCCCTCCTGCATCCTCTCGAACCGCTCGTGGGCCTCGCGGACGTAGCCCGCGCCGAGGGTGGTCAGATCCATCTGGGTGTCGAGCAGTTCACGCAGGTACTGCTTGTTCGGCTCGAAGGTGAGCACGTTGGGCAGCTCCGGGGCCACGACCTCCTGCGGGTCGCGGCCGTCGTGGCGGCGCATCAGGTCGCACGCGATGTGCAGGTGCTCCAGCTCCATGTTCAGGTGCAGCTCCCAGATCGCCTTCACCCTGGGGTCGCTCTCCTGCTCCATGAAGGAGTAGTACAGGTAGCACTCGTTGTACTCGTGGTTGACCAGCTGCTCCCACCAGGTCTCGCCCGGGTCGACGAGGGACTCGTAGTGGGTGACGTGCTCCTCCTCGATCAGCCCGATCTCCTGGTAGAGCTGCCGGGCGATCGGCTCCATGTAGGTGGGGCCGGTGTTCATGTAGAAGTTCATCGTCTGCTGTTCCGCCGACATGATCGTCAGCGCGTGCAGCTTCGACAGCGGGTTCGTCGTGTTCTTGTCGTACGGGTCACGGACGTTGTCGACCGGGTCGCGGTGGTGGTACCGGGTGGGACGGCCCGGCATGACCTCGGTGAGGTTGTCGACGATCGACTCCGCCTTGCGGTGCTCGATCATCTCGTACAGGTTCGCGTACCGGTACAGGTGGTCGAAGTCCTCCAGCACACCGAACTGGTACGCCTGCTTGAGGTACGGATCCGGCTCCATCCGTGCCACCCACGCCGTCAGGTCCACCGCGACCTGCTCGTAGGCGATCGTCGTCTCGAGCACCGAGGAGACCCCCGGCAGCAGCCAGTTGACCACTTTCTGCTGCTGTGCCTCGATGTACCGGGTCCGGGCGAGCTGCCGCTTCAGCTCCGGGTCGGGCGTGTGGCGGGCGAGCTGGTGGCTGAAGAGGATGGCCTCCACCTCGATCCCGTTCATCGTGATGATCCGGCAGCGGGTGTACGGGTCGCAGCGGTCGGGGTCGATCGGCTGCACGTTCAGCTCACGCCAGCTGCGCAGCTGGCGGTCGAGCGGGATACCCCGCTGCTCCAGTGGGTTGAACGTCATGGGGGGTGCCTCCAAGAGCAGGGCGAGTCGTGGGCCGGCGGGTACCCCGCCATGGACACGGGCCACAGGTCCGTCACCGAGTCTGGGCGCTACCGGTGCGTCTCAGCCACCGGTGGGGCTCGGGTGACACATGGTTCGCCCAGGTGGGCCAGCTGACGTGACACGGCGAGTGACGTATGAGATGACTGAATCGGCATCTGTACGAGCGGTTCGGCCACCGGTCCCGGGGGCCGGCGCACCCCGTGCGCGCGACCGCGGCGGGCCGGTCACCCGCCGCGGTCGGCGCCCGTGTCCGCTCCGGGTCAGGTCTCCCGCCCGTCCCCCTGCCGGCCTGCCGGCGATCCGTGGTCCCGGTCCGGCCGGCGCAGCCGCACCTCGACGTGACCGTCGACGGTCCGCGCGTCGAAGGCGGGCTGGGGCGCGGTGGCCGGACCGCGTACGTTGAGGCCGTCCGAGAGCCGGAAGACGCTGCCGTGCCAGGGGCACCGGACACAGCCGTCGGCGACCGTGCCCTCCGACAGCGGCCCGGCGAGATGGCTGCACCGTTCGGCCAGCGCGTGCAGCGTCCCCCCGTCCTCCCGTACGACCAGCACGGGGACGTCGTCCACGCTGCGCCGCACGGCCTGACCGGGCGGGAACGTCTCGACGGGGCCGACACGGTGCCAGCCCTCGGTGACGACGTGCGGAACCTCTTCCGTGTGATTGGCGCCGGAGGCCTGGCGATAGGCCAGGTGCCCGCCCAGGGCTCCGCCGAGTCCGACCGCGGTCAGTCCCAGGAACCCGTACGCGCGGCCCGCCGCCTCACGGCCCTGGAGGCGCCGGACGAGCGAGACGCCGTACAGGCCGACCGCCGCCGTGTTGGCCAGGGCGTGCACCAGACCGATGCGCTGCTGCTGGGGGTGCAGCTCGGCCCAGTCCACGGCACCGGCCAGGGCGGCGGGCGCGGCCGTGGCCAGCCCGACGCCGATCAGCAGCGCCGAGCCGGGGGAGCGTACGGGCCGCAGATCCAGCACCGCGGCGGACAGCCAGCTCCCGATCGGCACCTGCACCATCAGCGGATGCACCGGGTGGCCCAGCCACCTGCCATGGAGCGCGTCCCGTGCCGCGCCGAGCGGCAGGGACCGCGTGCCCGTGCGCAGGGCGTCGATCACACGGTCGGCCCGCGGGTCCCGTTCCAGCCGGTCCAGCAGCCGAAGGAATGTGTTCTGCCGCGGGGAACGGCCGCGGCTACGAGGCGGAGTGCTCATGGGCGGCCGGGTCCCCCGCTGCCCGGACGGCAAACGGAGGCGGCTGCCGGACCGGCAGCCGCCTCCGTTCGCCGTCCCCCGGCCCGCGCCGCGGGCCGGGCATGCCGTCAGCTCACCGCCGGACCGGCGTCCTCCGTGCCGGACAGCTCGGCCAGGAACCGGTGACAACGGGCGGCGCGCTCGGAGTCCTGCTCCATGACGCCGCGGAAGAAGTCGGCGATCTCCTTCTTGCCCGCGTTCTCCGCGTCGCGCACGTACTGGCCGTAGTCGTGTCCGGCCTTCAGGGAGTGGTACTGCACGGAGATGAGGTCGAACACGACGTCACTGAATCCGGTCTCACCTGTAGCCATGAGTCCTCCTGGACCATCTCGTCATAGGGACAAGAGCTGGGTTTCACCGTTTCGGGGGCTGAAACGCCCCGTACATGGGCAAGTCCCCGGCAGCGGGTGCTGACGGGGACTTCTCACGCGGGGGTTCACGCGTGTCGTCGGGCCCAGAGCGGGGTGACGAAAGCGATGAGGAGAGCTGCGACGCCTATCTGGAAGATGTGGCGGATCCAGTCGATGCCGCCGGTGTCACCGACGCCGAAGGCAGTGGCGAGCGCGTTACCGGCGACCGCGCCGATGATACCCATGATGACCGTCAGCCAGAGCGGGATGGGCTGACGCCCCGGGAGGACCAGCTTGGCCAGCAGTCCGATGATCAGTCCCGCGATGATGGCCCACAAGAACGACACGACTTCTCCTTCCACGGTGCACAAAGTCTGTTGATCCTCACGTGCCCCTGGAAGAAGGGCTTACGCCTGCCCATTGGGAAGACATCCGGCGTGAGGACGTCTTAGCCCGTCGACGGCAGGGAACCGCGGCCACGGCCGGAGCCGGCCCGCCGGCCCGCACGGCCGGTCAGCGCCGGTCAGGCGGTGAGGAGTTCGGTGAAGCGCCGGGTGTCGATGTTGCCGCCGGACGCGATCAGGCCGATCCGCCGCGGCGGGTTGTCGACGCGGCCGGCCAGGAGGGCGGCCAGCGGTGTGGCGCCGCTCGGTTCGAGGACGATCTTCAGGCGCTCGAAGGCGAAGCGCATGGCGGTGACGATCTCGGCGTCGCTGACCAGGGCGATACCGTCCACCAGGCGCTGGTTGAGGGGAAAGGTGATCTCGCCGGGCGTGGCCAGCGCCTGTCCGTCGGCGATGGTGCGGGGGACGGGGACCGTGACGCGTGCGCCGCTCTCCAGGGAGCGCTTGGTGTCGTCACCGGCCTCCGGCTCGACGCCGATGACCCGGATGCCCGGGTGCAGTGCCGTTGCGGCGGTGGCGCTGCCCGCGATCAGGCCGCCGCCTCCCACGGGCACCACGAGGGCGTCCAGCGGGCCGGTGTCCTCCAGGAGTTCGAGAGCGGCGGTGCCCTGCCCGGCGATGACGTGCGGGTCGTCGTAGGGCGGGATCAGGGCCAGGCCCCGGTCCGCGGCCAGGGCGTGGCCGAGCGCGGTGCGGTCCTGCGTGTAGCGGTCGTACGTGACGACCTCCGCCCCGTAGCCGGCGGTCGCCTCCCGCTTGGAGCGGGGCGCGTCCTCGGGCATCAGGATGACGGCCGTGGTGCCCAGTTCGCGGGCGGCCAGGGCGGTGGCCTGGGCGTGGTTTCCGGAGGAATAGGCCGCGATGCCCCTGGCCAGCTGCCGGGGCGGCAGCTGGGCGGCCGCGTTGTAAGCGCCGCGGAACTTGAAGGCACCGACCCGCTGGAAGTTCTCGGCCTTGATGAACACCTCGGCGCCCACGAGGGAGTTCAGGGTGCGGGAGGTGAGGACGGGGGTGCGGTGGACGATGCCCTTCAGGCGGGCGGCGGCCTCACGGACGTCGTCGAACGAAACGGGCGGTACGGCGGCCATTCGGGGTCCTTGGGGTGGTGAGGGGGCGGGGGACCGGGTGATGCCGGGGGCAGGTCACCAGCCGGTGACGCGGGGCCGGAACGCCTGGATCGCGGGAGCGCCGGCGGAGCCCCGGGAGCCGTCCACGACGTGATAGCCCCGGTGCTGGGCGGCGGTGGCGCAGGCGTGGTTGGGCAGGACGCGCAGGCGGGTGCCGACGGGGAGGGCGGGCAGCGGGGCGCCGTCGCGGGCGGTGAGGGTGCCGTGCTCCTGGCTCGTGGCGGTCATGACCAGGCCGGGGATCAGCGTGCCGGACAGGTCGGCGACCAGGCCGTAGCCCTGGTCCCGTGCCTGCGCGGCGGTGCCGCGGTCGCGGGACATGGCCATCCAGCCGCCGTCGGTGATGAGCCGGCCGTACTCGGGGCGGTGGCCGATGACGGTGACGGCGACCGACAGGGCGAGGTCGTCGACGGCGCACACGCCGAGGCCCGCCATCACCAGGTCGAGGAAGACGTAGTTGCCGGCGCGCAGTTCGGTGACGCCGGTCTGGTCGTCGGCGGCGTGGGCGGTGGGGGTGGAGCCCACGCTGACGGTGGGCACGGGCAGACCGTCGGCGCACAGCCGGCCGGCCGCGGCGACGGCACTGTCGCGTTCGTGGCCGGCCGCGACGCGCCGCTCCTCGTCGGTGGGGGCGAAGTACGACTCGCCGGCGTGGGTGAGGACGCCGTCCAGGCAGCCGGCGTCGTCCAGGATGCGGCCGATGCCGGTGAGTCCGGGGTCGTCCGGCTTCAGTCCGCCGCGATGGCCGTCGCAGTCGATCTCGATCTGGGCGGGGACGGCGATGCGGGCCTCGCCCGCCGCCGCGGCGACGCACCGGGCCTGCTCGGCGCTGTCCAGCAGGACGCGCAGGGTGACCCCGCGGCCCGACAGGGCGATGACGCCCGGGAGTTTGCAGGGATCGATGCCGACGGCGTAGGTGATGTCGGTGTAGCCGGCGTCGGCGAAGGCCTCCGCCTCGGCGAGGGTGGAGACGGTGATGGGGCCGGGGGTGCCGTCGTGCAGGAGGGCGGCGGCGTCGAGGCTCTTGGCCATCTTCACATGGGGGCGCAGGGGAACCCCGAGCCGGTCGGCCCTGGCCCGCAGGCGGGCGATGTTGCGCCGCGTCTGGTGGACGTCGACCACGGCGAACGGGGTGTCGGGACCGGCCAGGGCCGGGGCGGCGGGGGCGAGGGCGGCGGGGGAGGGAGCGGCGGGGGAGGAGGTGGCGGTCATGGGCGGGCCTTCACTTCGCGTAGTTGTAGACCGTCGCCCGGGACACGCCGAGCAGGTCCGCGATGGTCCGTGCGGCGTCGCGCGAGGTGAAGTGGCCGTCGCGCCGAAGCTGTCGTACGAGCGTCTTCTTGTCCTCCCGGCTCAGCGAGCGGGGCGTCGCCGCACGCTCCGCGGCGTGCGCCTCCACCGCCTGCCGCAGCTCGCGCGCGTTGCGGTCCCGCAGGGTCTCCAGCGGCTCGTCGCGGTGCCCGGTGTCCGTGGCCACGAGGTTCGACAGCGCGAGGGTCACCGGGGACAGGACGGACACGTCGAGGTTCAGGCACAGCGCCGCGATGTACTCGCCGGCCGCGTTCCTGATGCCGATGGACGTGCTCTTCGCGGGGCGGCCGTCGGGGAACCGGTTGGGATAGTTCTGGAGGACGCTCGGGTACGCCGGGTCGGCAATACGGGCCAGGCCCAACTCCGTTACCGAGTCGCCGATCCGGCGCCCCGAAAGGTTGTTCTCGATCACCCGCACCGCGTGGCGCGGGGTCCGCAGGTCGTGCAGGACCACCTCGCACAGACCCGGGAACATGCGGCCCAGGGCGACGGCGATCTTCTCGGCCTCCCGGACGAGGTGCTCGTCCTCCTCTGCCTCCCGGACGAGGTGCTCGTCCGCCTCCGCGCCGTCCGCGAGGTCGTCCACGGAACACGCTCCTCCCACGGCCTTCGACCGAACGTCCAACTCTGGACGGTAAGGCTAAGAAGTTGGCCGTCCGGTGTCCAGCCCCCCGGGCGCCGCCCGTCGCGCACGGGGAGCCGGCGCGCGGGTACCGTCTGTCCGAGCACATGTCGCATCGCACGTATCACAGTCCAGCGAGGGGGACCCATGGCCGAACGGCCCGCCGCGGAACACCAGTTGTGGCTGCGCAGTTTCCACCGCCCGACGCCGGGCGCGCCGCGGCTGCTCTGCCTGCCGCACGCCGGCGGCTCCGCGAGCTTCTACTTCGCTGTCTCCAAGGCGCTCTCGCCCGCCGCGGACGTGCGCGCGGTGCAGTACCCCGGCCGCCAGGACCGCTACGACGAACCCCCGGCCGGCTCCATCCAGGAGCTGGCGCAAGGGGTGTTCCGCGCGCTGGACGACGGGGAGGACACGCCGCTGGTCCTGTTCGGCCACAGCATGGGCGCGATGGTCGGGTTCGAACTGGCCCGGCTCCTGGAGGCCGCCGGGCGGCCCCCCGCGATGTTCTTCGCCTCCGGCCGCCGGGGCCCGTCCCTGGTGCGGACCGAGACCGTCCACCAGGGCGACGACGCGCAGCTGATCGCGGAGGTCACCAAGCTCGACGGCACCGACGCCGCCCTGCTGGAGGACGAGGAGCTGCTGCGGATGGTCCTGCCCGTGCTGCGCGCCGACTACCGCGCGGTGGAGACCTACCGGCGCACTCCCGGACCGCGGCTGAGCTGCCCCGTCGTCGCGATGACCGGCGACGCCGATCCCCGGTTGACCCCCGACGAGGCCCGGACCTGGGCCGAGGAGACCGACGGGGCGTTCGAGCTGCGGGTCTTTCCCGGCGCGCACTTCTATCTGGTGGCGCAGCAGGAGGCCGTACTGGCCGAGGTCAGGGCCGCGCTACGGCGGCTGGGGCCCGCCGCGGGGGCGGTGGCCTGAGCGGCGCCGGCGGCCCGGGACGACACAGGCGGCACCGGCGCAGCGGTGCCGCCCGCGTGGTGTGCGTCAGCCCAGGACCTTGGCGGACTCGATCACCACGGGCTCGGCGGGAACATCCTGGTGACCCTGCCGGCTGCCCGTCTTGACGCCCTTGATGGAGTCGACGACGTCCTGGCCCTCGGTGACCCGGCCGAACACGGCGTAGCCCCAGCCGTTCGGGGTCTTCGCCGTGTAGTTGAGGAAGGCGTTGTCCGACACGTTGATGAAGAACTGGGCCGTCGCGGAGTGCGGGTCGCTCGTCCGCGCCATCGCCACCGTGTAGGCGTTGTTCTTCAGACCGTTGTCGGCCTCGTTCTGGATCGCGCCGAGGGTGGGCTTCTGGGACATGTCCGGGGTGAAACCGCCGCCCTGGACCATGAAGCCGGGGATCACCCGGTGGAAGATCGTGCCGTCGTAGTGGCCGTTGCGCACGTACGTCAGGAAGTTCTCGACGGTCTTGGGCGCCTCGGCGTCGTTGAGCTCCAGCACGATCCGGCCGAAGTTGGTGTTCAGCTCGACGGACGACATCACAATCTCCTTGTTCCCGTGGGGCTCGCCCACGCGTACGGTACGGCCGGGCGGCCGTTTCTCCGGTGCGACCGAGGACCACGACGATCAGCGGCCTCGCGCGCACCAGGGAATATATGACCACAGAGGGCACACCCGGCGCGGCAGCGCCCCGGGCGTCGAACGGCCATCCGGGTCAGCGCCGTGCCGGCCGCGTCACCTCCGGACGGCCCGTCACCTCCGGACGGCCCGGCGGCTCAGGACGGCCCGTCACCTCCGGACGGCCCGGCGGCTCAGGACGGCCACGGTGCGTCGTCGGGTGCCGGCGGCATGGCCAGGTGGGCCAGATCCTCCGGCGGTGGTGTGGTCACCGGCCACAGCGGCGCCGCGGCCCCGTCGGCGAGCGCGGCCGGTGCGTCGGTGAGGTTCATGCGCTCGCGCAGCCGCCCGTAGAAGTCCGTCGGACCCAGCCGGACCGCCTTCAGCCGGCGGGGCGCGGCATACACACCGATCCAGTCCCCGGGGCTCAGCACACCACGCAGCTGGCCGTCGATGCTGACCGCCGCCTGACCCGACCGTTCGAGCACCCGCAGCGCGATCGGCTCATCCGGCGCCGCCACGACCGAGCGGTTGAACACCATGTGCGGCGCGACCGGCGTGAAGACGAGCCCCTCCACCCGGGGCGAGACCACCGGGCCGCCCGCGGCGAAGCTGTACGCGGTGGAGCCCGTGGGCGTCGCCACCAGCAGCGCGTCGGCCGAATAAGCGGCCAGGAGCCGGCCGGCCAGATAGACCCCGACCGACACCTGCCGGTCCCGCGCCAGCTTCTCCACCACCACGTCGTTCAGCGCGGTGACGTTCAGCGCCACCCCCCAGTCCCCGCCCGCCGTACAGTCGGCCCGCACCCGGGGCGGGGGCAGCAGCGGCCCGCGGCCGTACCGCAGCAGTGCCTCCATCTGCGCCGGCACCTCCAGCCGGCACGACGCCCGCAGGGTGAGGAGCATCCGGCTCTCCACGGTGATCCGCCGCTCCCGTACGGCGTCCAGCGCGGCCCGCACCGCCGTGGCCGGAACCTCCGTCAGGAAGCCGACGCGGCCCAGGTCGACGCCGAGCACCATGGCGTCGTTCTCGGCCGCCAGCCGGGCGCCGCGCAGGAACGTGCCGTCACCGCCCAGGGTGACGACCAGGTCGGGATCGCCCGCGGCCTCGACCTCCTCCCGGGCGCTGTGCCGCGCGCCCTCCCGCCACACGTCGATGTCGGTGCAGCCCACCGCGTGCTCGGCGCACCACTCACGCACCGCCCGCGCGGCGGCCACCGCCTCGGCGCGCCCGCCGTGCACGACCAGGCCGACCCGGTTCACCGTCATACCCGCCTCACCCGCACACCCGTCTCCCAGCCGGTTCGTCCCCGGCTGCCATCCTCGTCGCGGACCGGGCCCGCCCGGCGCGCGCCACGCCGCCCGGGACGCGGCGCGGGAGTCTCGCCCCGCTCGTCCCGGCCGCTGTGACGGACCGGACCTGATCACGTCACCGCCGTGTCACAGGAGCGGCTCACGGGAACCCGGAGCCCCGGCGACCGGTCTGTGCACGTGAGACCGGCGCCGCGCCGGTCGTCCTGGACGCACACCGCACACATCGGGGGACCCCATGCAGAACCGACACACCAGCCGCGTCAGCGCTGCGGCCCTGGCCGCCGTCGTCGCCACCCTGTCGCTGACGGCCTGTCAGTCGGCGAGCGCGGCACCGGCGGCGGGCACACCGATCGCCAGGACGCCTTCCACCACCGCCACTTCGACCACGGCACCGGCCACCGCCCGCCCCACCGCCACCCGGCCCGCGTCAGCGGCTCCCACGTCAGCCGCCTCCACGTCAGCCGCCTCCACGTCAGCCGCGCCCGCCCCGGCCGCCACCGCGTCGGTCTGTGCGGCGAAGGCGCTCAAGGTGACGGCGTACCAGGCCGCCCACCGTCCCATCGGCACCGGCACCGGCGCGGCGATCGTCCGGTTCACGAATGTCTCCGCGACGGCGTGCGTGCTGCGGGGCCACCCGACGGTGGCCGGGGCGGCCAACGGCTCGCCCCAGCACTCCGTCCCGCTGGCGGTGACCCGTAAGGGCACCGCGTCCGCCGTGCGGGTGGCCCCGGGCGGCAAGGCGTGGCTGAAGCTGACCTTCGTGCAGGTGCAGGGTGAGGGAGACGGGTACTGCGTGTCCGGCGCGACGCCCTCCGTGTTCCCGACGCTCGTGGTCGGCCTGCCCGGTGCCGGGTCGCACCAGGTCGCCCTGGACGACGGGCAGTTCGCCGAGTGCGACAACAAGGTCACCGCGACGGCGGTCTCGTCGGTGAAGCCCTCCTGATCCGGCGGACACCGGACCGACCGGTGTCCTGACCTCATCGGTGCCCCGGCCCGGCGGCCACTTGCCGCCGGGCCGGGGCACCGTCGCGGTGTGATCTTCTCCATTGCGGCCGTGGCACCGCCCCTGTGAGTCTCACGTCGAACGATTTTCCGAAGAACTGTTATCGGCACCGCACCCAGCGGTCTCCCAGGTAACGGACAGCATCGTTCGGCGTCGAGGACAGGGAAGCTCTGATGAGGACACAGCACACGGTGGACACGGCGGCACTGGTCGACGCCGCCCGAGGGGGAGATCCGGCCGCCCAGGACGCCCTGGTCAGCGCCTACCTCCCGCTCGTGTACAACATCGTGGGCCGGGCCCTGAACGGTTCGGTCGACGTCGACGACGTGGTGCAGGAGACCATGCTCCGCGCCCTCGACGCGCTCGGCGACCTGCGGACCCCCGAGAGTTTCCGCTCCTGGCTCGTGGCCATCGCGATGAACCGTGTCCGGGCGCACCGGAAGGACCGGCAGCTCGCTCCCGGCGCCGTCGAGGAGGCCGCCGACGTCGCGGACCCGGGCGCCGACTTCGTGGACCTGACCATCGTCCGGCTCCAGCTGTCCGGCCAGCGCCAGGAGACGGCGCGCGCCACCCGCTGGCTGGAGCCGGACGACCGGGAGGTGCTGTCGCTGTGGTGGCTGGAGTGTGCCGGCGAACTGACCCGGGCCGAGGTCGCCGCGGCGCTGGGCGTGCCGCCGCAGCACACCGCCGTACGGGTGCAGCGGATGAAGGCGAGGCTGGAGTCGGCCCGCGTGGTCGTACGGGCGCTCGACACCCGGCCGCCCTGTGCGGAACTGCGCGGTGTACTGGGCTCCTGGGACGGCATGCCGTCCGCCCTGTGGCGCAAGCGAATAGCCCGGCACGCCCGTGACTGCGCGCGGTGCGGCGGGCTGTGGAGCGGCCTGCTGCCCGCGGAGGGGCTGCTGGCCGGACTGGCGCTGGTCGCCGTGGCACCGGCGCTGCTCGCGACGGTACGGTCCGCGATGGCCGGCACGTCCACGCCCGGAATGACCGCGGCGGGCATGACCACGACCGGCTCGGCCGCACCCGTCGCACCGGACACGGCAACCGCTCACCCGGCCGCGGACGCCGGACAGACCGGATACGCGGGGCACGCCGAGTACCCGGGGCACGCGGGGCACGCCGGCTCGGACGCGGGGGACGCCGGTGCGGAACCGGGCGGCGGAGGCGGTACCGGTCCGGGCGCCCGGGCCGGGCTCCGGGGCGCTCGCCGGCGTACGACGGCCCGCGACGAGGCACGACGACGGCGGCGGAACCGGCGCCGGGCCGTCGGGGGAGTCGTGGTCGCGGCCTGCGTCGCAGGTGGCGGCCTCTGGTACGTCGGCACCGGCTCCGGCCCGCGCTCCGGGGACGCCACCGCCGCGCACACCGCGGGCGCTCCCGTCGTCGACATGGCGGCCCCGCGCCCCGCCGAGACCTCGTCCTCGCCGTCCGCGTCCCCGTCACCGTCCGCGTCGCACCCGAAGAAGCCGAGCGCCTCCAAGAGCCCGCGTCCGGCCCGCAAGAGCGGTACGCCCGAGGCACAGCGCACCGCGCGTGTCACGCCCAGTGCCACCCGGCCCGCGCCGGCGCGGACACAGCCGGCGCCGGCCCCGGCGCCCGCGGGCACGGTGGCACAGGTGGTCGCCCTGGTGAACAAGGAGCGGTCGGCCGCCGGGTGCGGTCCGGTCACCGAGGACGCGCAGCTGGACAAGGCCGCACAGGGCCACTCCGACGACATGGCCGCCCGCGGCTTCTTCGACCACACCAACCCGGACGGCGCCGGCCCCGGTGAACGGATCACCGCGGCCGGCTACCGCTGGTCCACGTACGGCGAGAACATCGCCCGGGGCCAGCAGACGCCGCAGGCCGTCATGGACTCCTGGATGCACAGCCCCGGCCACCGCGCCAACATCCTCAACTGCTCGTTCAAGAACCTCGGCGTGGGCGTCCACAACGGCTCGGGCGGCCCGTGGTGGACCCAGGACTTCGGCACCAGGCTGTGACCGCGGCGGCTCTCACCGGGCGGTGGCGAAGTCCTGCGTCCAGTAGCTGCCGGGCTGGGCGAGACCGACGCCGATCTCCTTGAAGGAACAGTCGAGGATGTTGGCCCGGTGGCCCGGGCTGGCCATCCAGCCGGCCATGACCTGCTCCGCCGTGCCGTAGCCGTAGGCGACGTTCTCGCCGTAGCCGCTCCAGGCGTAGCCGGCGGCCGTGATGCGGTCGCCCGGGGACGAGCCGTCGGAACCGGTGTGCGACATGTTCTGGTGGGCCGCCATGTCCGCGCTGTGCGCCTGCGCGGCCTTGGTCAGCGCCGAGTTCAGGGTCAGGGCCTGGCAACCGACCTTGGCGCGCTCGGAGTTGACCAGTCGCAGGATCTCGGCGGTGACCCCGGACGCCGTGGCGGTGGGCTTCGGGGTGGTCGGCGCGGCGGGGGCCGCGGAGGCCGGCGCGGAGGGGGTGACCCTCGGCGTCCGGGGAGCGGTGGTCGCCCCGGGCTCATGGGCGGCGGCCTTCGGGGCGAGGCTCGGGTGGGCCGTCGGACGGGCCGTGGTCTTCTGCGCGGCGCTCGGAGGAGCCGTGACCCGGGGCGCGGGCGGCGGGGTGGTCTGCGGTACTCCGGTCTCCTGGACGTTGCGGTGGTGATGCATGCGCGCGTACTGCCACTGCCCCACGGGCGCGGTCGTCGCGGCGGCTTGCGGCTGCCCGTCCGGACCGTACGGCCACTCGGAACAGGCCAGGGCGATGGACGGTACGCCCACGGCGCCGATGGCGAGGGCGGTGATGACTATCCGCCGGTAGTGCTTCGTTTTGCGGTGCTGGCCCATACGTCAACCTCACTCGGTGATCGCCGAGCGCTCATTCTCGGGACGCCTTCACAGACAGCGCAAAGGGCCTGTTTCACTAACCCGCCTAGTAGGCCCACCCGGCTCTTGTCGGGCGGCCCGAGAGATGCCGACTTCGCGACAGCGATGTTTGCGCGTTCATGTCTGTCCGTCAGATGCGCGTGGGCGGAGGGCAACGCGGTGAGGTGCCGAACGGCCGGTGCGGCGACGAGCGACACGTGGTCGTGTGCACGGCAAGCCGGACAAATCCCTTATGTCGTGGGAGTGCCTTCTACTATGCGGAGCGCTTAGTGGGCGAACCCGGTGTGATGGATGTCTCGTCCCTGCCGGTGGACCGGGCGCCGGCCCACCGGCAGCGGAACGGGAACGCCGCCAGGTGAGGGACGTGTGGCCCACGGGTACCCGGAGGCCTGTGACGCCTATGCGACCCATGTGGGAGGAGACCCGATGAGCGAGAACACCCCGTCCCAGGCCGAGGGCGAACCGGAGGACGAGGCCCCCGAGACGGAGCAGCCGCCGCGCACCACCCCGTCCCAGGCGGAGGGGGAGGACCCGGACGAGGACGAGGACGCGGGCGACGTGTGAGGGAGGCGTCATGGGCGCTGCGCACACCATCGTCCCCGAGGTGCTGGATGCGCTGAAGGACGTGTCCTACCCGGCGGACAGGGACCGGCTGCTCACGGCCGCGCGCGAGGCGGGCGCCCCGGACGAGGTCGTCAGGGCCCTGCGCGGTATTCCCGCCGAGGTGTACGGCGGCCGGGAGGAGGTGGCGCGGGCGGTCCGGGCGACCCCGGACTCCGGCCCCGGTCGCGACACCACGCAGGCGTCGCCACAGGCACGGCACCGCGGCAGACCCGGGGTCGCGCAGCACCTGCGGGAGGAACCGAAGACTCCGATCCATGAGGAGTTCGACCGCTGAAGTGAAGCGGGCACGGTGACGCCGGTGGCAGCCGGGTGGGCGGCGGTGCGGCTCACGCTCGCGCCGCCCCGGGCCGCCTTGACGCCCCCGGGGCAGCACCACTCCCATGTATGTCAGGGCGCTGCGCATCATGGAGCCGTACCGGCCCTTGATCCGGACCACCACCCTCGCCGGCCCTGGCGCGCAGGCCGGACCGTGAGCGGGCCGCAGTCCGCCCGCAGCTTCCGCCGCCCGTGCCCGGCATCAGTGAACTGCCCGCCCGGGCCTCGGCGGGGAAACAGTTGACGTACGTGCTGCCGTGACCGGGTCGCGACCCGGTCACGCAGAACAGCGGGTGTCCGCGCGGCGGAGCGGCTCCGGTGCGCCCCGGGGGGAGTGGTTCTCCGCCGTCCGGGGCGCACCGGCCGGACGGCGGGCGGCTCCTTCGCCGAGCACGCCGTCGGCCTGTGCGTCCCCGGCCACCTCGTCCTGACGCCCCCCTCCGGCCGAGCCGGCACGGACACCCCGCAGGACGACACCGGCACCGGGCACCGGCACCGTACGGGCACGGACACCGGCACCGCGCAGGAACGAGGACGACGGCTTGGCGGAACGCCGGACACGGCCCGGGCCCCGGCTGCCGCCTCGGTCACCCGGCGGAACCGGGGCGGCCCCGGCCCGGCGTCGCTCACCGGCGCCCGGTCTCGCCTCGCCCCGGTCTGGCCTCGCCCCGGTCTCGCCTCGCCCGGTCTCGCCCCGCCCCGGCGTCGCTCACCGGCGCCCGGCCCCGCCCCGCCGCGGGAAGGCACGGCCGCGTCCACGCGGCCCACCAGGCATGCCCGGCCCCGCGACCTCCCGTCGGCCCCGACGCATGCCGCGCACCCCACCGGGTACGCGAGGCGGAGCACGCCCGGGCAGCAGCCTGCCCGGCCGGCCCGTAACACCGCCGCTACCTGGGGATCTGCCATGGAAACACCCGCACACGACGACCTGCCGACGCCGACGCCGGCCCAGCAGGCACTGGACGCGCTCGCCGTGAACGCCGAGGACCAGACCGCCCTGGACACCCTCGCCCACAGCGAGGTACTCGTCCCGGTCCCGGACGACGCGGTCAACGGGGAGGGCGTCGACGCCTCGACGGTGGCGCTGCCCGTCCTCGAACAGCCCGGGGGCGACCCGATCGTCCCGGTGTTCACCTCGGAGGGCGAGATGGCCGAGCTGCTGCCGTTCGTGTCCCGCTACCGCCTGATCCCGCTCGGCGCACTCGCCTCGCAGTGGCCCGAGGAGGACCTCTCCCTCGCCATCGACGGCAGCTCCGCCCACGGACTGACCCTCACCTCGCAGGGCGTACGCACCCTGCTCGTCCGCTGACCCCGCGCCCGGGAGGGCGCGCGGATGCGCCCGGCGCCGGACAGACGCTGTGGACCGGCTGCCGGCGTTGTGCCGCCCGCAAGGGGCGCGGAGATCCCGCCGGGCGGGCTCAGCCGCCGCTCGGGCCTTCCTGCTCGGCCAGCATGCGCCGCAGCACGGCCCGCTGGAGGGGCAGCACCTCGGCGTGCAGCGCGCGGCCCCTGGGGGTGAGCGCGACCCACACCCCGCGCCGGTCCTCCGCGCACACGGAGCGCTCCACCAGACCGTCCTTCTCCAGCCGACCGATCAGCCGGGACAGCGCGCTCTGGCTGAGATGGACCCGGCCGACCAGGTTCTGCACCCGGCACTGGTCGCCCTCGGCGGGCGACTCGGCGGCCAGGATGTCCAGTACCTCGAAGTCGCTGGCGCCCAGACCGTGGGGGTGCAGGGCGCGGTCGATCTCGCACATCGTGTGCGCGTGCACCGTGAGGATGCCCCGCCAGCGTTCCTCGAGCCGGGCCTCGGCCGTCTTGACTGCCATACCGGCACCGTAGCACCGATCCGGCCACTTGTTGAGTGTGCAACTAATGCTCCGGGCCGGTCCGCCGCAGACCTCAGGCGGCCGGGTCCTGGAGGAGTCCCACCAGGTTGCCGTCGCTGTCCTTCACCGAGGCGATCAGCCGGCCGCCGCCGACGTCCTGCGCGTCCTGGAGCAGTTCCGCGCCGGCGTCCAGCAGGGCCGCGAGCCGCTTGGCGAGATCGGTGACGTGCCAGTACGGCACCGGACCGGTCATGCCCTTCGCGTGCCCGTTCGGGTCCAGGCCGACGTCCTGCCCGGCGGCCTTGTAGCCGACGTAGTAGGGCTCGTCCGCGTACGGCTCGACGCCCAGCAGCGCGGAGAACAGAGCCTTGGCGCGGTCCAGGTCGCGCACGGGGTAGATGATCGTCCGGAGACCCTCGGTCATGGGACTCACTCCTTCGGGATGGGTGGCCCGACGGGTTCCCGCCGGTGCTCCCAACGTAGGGCCGCAGGACCCGCCACGGCTTCTCCGATCCTGACCGGTTGCCGGCCCCCGCCCATGCCGGGGAGGCGGCCGACGGGTGCCGGCCGTCACGCCGAGTCGCGCCGTACCAGCTCCGTCGGGAGGATCACCGCCGCCGGGTCCTCACCGCCTATCTGCGCGAGCAGCACCCGCACCATCTCGGCGCTGATCCGGTCCCAGGGCTGCCGGATCGTGGTGAGCGCCGGACTGGCGGCGGTCGCCGCCGGCGAGTCGTCGAAACCACCGACGGCGATGTCGTCCGGCACCCGCTTCCCGGCCCGGTGCAGGGCCGCCAGCACGCCCTGCGCCATCAGGTCGGAGGCGACGAACACGGCGTCCATGTCCGGCGCCCGGGCCAGCAGCCGTTCCGCGCCCGCCTCGCCGCTGGCCCGGCTGTAGTCGCCGGAGACGACGAGCCGCTCGTCGGCCGCGATGCCCGCCTCGGCGAGGACCTCCCGGTAACCGGCGAGCCGCTCCACGCCGCCGGGGGTGTCCAGCGGGCCGGTGACCACGCCGATCCGGCGGCGGCCCAGCGACAGCAGGTGCCGGACCATGTCCCGGGCCCCGTCCCGGTCGTCGGCGGCCACATAACTCACCTTCGAGCCGAGGCCGATCGGCTTGCCGCAGGCGACCAGCGGCACCCCCGCCTCCCGCAGCTCCTCGGCCACCGGATCACCGGAGTGGCTGGAGACCAGCAGCACCCCGTCGACGTGGCCGGCCGTGATGTACCGCGTGATCCGGCGCCGTTCGTCCTGCGTGCCCGCCAGCATCAGCAGCAGCGGGACGTCGTGCGCGGCCAGCGCCTGGGTGCAACCACGCAGCAGCACATTGAAGTTGGGGTCCTCGAAGAACCGCTCCTGCGGCTCGGTCAGCAGGAAGCCCACCGAGTCCGACCGCCCGGTGATCAGCGAACGGGCGTGGCGGTTGACGACGTAACCCGTCCTGCGGATCGCGGCGTTGACCGCCTCCTGGGCCGCGGGGCTGACGTAGTGCCCGCCGTTGAGCACGCGTGAGACCGTGCCGCGCGAGACACCCGCCTCGCGCGCCACGTCGTGGATCGTCGGCGGTCTGCGCCGGCCCCCCGTATGGCTCATGGTCATGACTTTACGGCCCCGGACAGCAGGTCCAGGCTCCAGAACCGCTGAATGACCAGGAAGAGCGCGATCAGCGGGAGGACCGCGAGGAAGGCGCCCGTGATCACCAGGGTGTACAGCGCGGGCGTGTTCGAGCCCTGCTCCAGCAGCGTGTACAGCCCCAGCGTGAGCGGGAACTTCTCGTCGTCGCTCAGCATGATGTACGGCAGCAGGAAGTTGTTCCAGATGGCCACGAACTGGAACAGGAACACGGTGACCATGCCGGGGACCATCATCGGCAGCGCGATCCGGGTGAAGATCCGCCACTCGCCCGCCCCGTCCATCCGCCCGGCCTCCACCACGTCGTCCGGAACGGCGGCGGACGCGTAGACCCGGGCGAGGTAGACGCCGTAGGGGGAGAGGATCTGCGGCAGCAGCACGGACAGGTAGGAGTCCGTGAGGTCGGCCTTCGCCAGCAGCAGGTACTGCGGGATCGCGAGGATCACCGGCGGCATCAGCACACCGGCGAGCAGCACGTTGAACATCGTCTCGCGGCCCCGGAAACGGTAGGTCGCGAGCGCGTACCCGCTGACCGCCGACACGGCGGTCGACAGCAGGGCGCCCAGGCCCGCGTACAGCGCCGAGTTGCCCATCCAGGTCCAGTAGACGCCGTCCCGGTAGGCGTTGAGGTCGGCGAGGTTGCCGGCGAACCCGGTGCCCGGCAGGAACGTGAAGGTGGAGAACAGCTCGTGCCCGGACTTGGTGGACGCGATCACCACCCAGGCGACCGGCAGCAGGGTGTAGACCGCGCCGAACAGCAGGGTGACCGTCGGGACCAACGCGGTCCGGCGGCGCCGCGGCGGACCCAGCGCCGTGCCCGGGGTGGTGCCCGCGGCCGGGGCCGCCTTGTGGACGGCGAGAGTACTCATCCTGCTTCTCCTTGACTGACGTCCCGCTTGTTGCGGCGGTTCGCGGCCCGCAGGAAGCCGAACGACAGCAGCAGCGTGACGACGGCGATCAGCGTCGCCTCGGCCGCCGCCGAATAGATGTCGTTCCGGCCGAAGGCGTCCTGGTACACCTTCATCAGCGGACTCCAGGTCGTGCTGACGGAGTTGGTGAGCGGCTTTAGGGTGGTCGGCTCGTTGAACACCTGGAGCGTCGCGATGATCGAGAAGAAGAAGGTCAGCACCAGCGAGGGCACCACCATCGGGATCTTGATCCGCAGCGCGATCTGCGTGGGGGTGGCGCCGTCCAGTTTCGCCGCCTCGTACACCTCCGCCGGGATGGACCGCAGCGAGGTGTAGATGACGATCATGTTGAAGCCGGTGCCGCCCCAGACCGCGATGTTCGACAGGGCGAGGAAGAGCGGCCCGCCGTCCAGCAGGTCAGGCTGCGGCAGGCCCAGCCGGCCGAGCACGAAGTAGAACGGGCTGACGTCCGGCAGGTACAGGAAGCCCCACAGCAGGGCGGCCACCACGCCGGGAATGGCGTACGGCAGGAAGATCGCGAGCCGGGTGACCGGGGCGAGCCGCACCTTCTCGGAGTCCAGCATCAGCGCGAACAGCAGCGCGAGGCCGAGCATCACCGGGACGACGACGCAGCCGTAGCCGAGCACGCGCAGCGCGCCCCGCAGCAGCTCGCTGTCCCGGAAGGCCCCGGTGTAGTTCTCGAAGCCCGCCCACACCTCCGTGCGGGCACCCGAGCCGAGGCCCAGTCCCGAGACGTGCACCTTGCGGAAGCTGAGCCAGACCGCGTAGCCGATGGGCAGCGCGAAGAAGAGGGCGAACAGCAGGGTGGCGGGCACCAGGAAGACGTAGGGCGCGCTCCGCGCCCGGCGGACGGTGCTGGGTGACGGGCGGCCGTACGGGGCCCCCTCGGCCCCGTACGACGTCCCGCTCGCGGAGCTGCTCACCGAGCGACCTCGAAGCCCTGCTTCTTCATGTCGGCGACCGTGTCGTCCTGCATCGCCTTCAGGGCGGCGGTGAAGTCCGACCTGTTCTTCGCGGCGGCGCCGAAGGCGTCCTTGAAGGACGTGTAGGCGACGTTCACGTTCGGGCCCCACGCGGACGGCGCGGTGGTCTTCGCGATGGCGGCGGCCCGGGTGTAGAAGTCCGGCTGGCCGGCGAAGAACGCCGGCGGGTTGGAGAAGGCGCCGCTGAGCTGGGCCGAGGTGGAGGCCGGATAGATGCCGCTCTCCCTGGCCAGCGCGTTGAGGGCGTCGTGGTCGGTGTTCAGCCAGGTCGCGAACTCGGCGGCGGCCTTCTGGTGCGCGGAGTCGGTGGTGACCGCCGTCGAGGAGCCGCCCCAGCTGCCGGTGGCGTCCTGGTCCAGCGACCACTGGGGGAGCGGGGCCATGGCCCACTTGCCCTTGGTGTCCGGCGCCGCCGTGGTCAGCGTGCCCGGCGCCCACACGGCGCTCACCCAGGCGATCTGCCTGCCGGTGTCGAGGGCCTTGTTCCAGGAGGGCGTGTACATCGGCTGGTTGTCGATGACGCCCTCCTTGACCAGGCCGCCCCAGAACCCGGCGACCTTCCGGGTGGCCGCGTCGTCGATCGCGACCTTCCACTTGTCACCGGACGTGGTCCACCACTTGGCGCCGGCCTGCTGGGCGAGCCCCGCGAAGAGTCCGGAGTCGTTGGCGGAGAAGGTGGTCAGGTCCTTGTCGGGCGCCTTCCGCTTCAGCTGCCGTGCCGTCTGGGCGAACTGCTCCCAGGTGGTGGGGACCTTCAGCCCGTACTTCTCGAAGAGGTCCTTGCGGTAGTAGAACATCATCGGGCCGATGTCCTGCGGCACCGCGTAGACGGCGTCCGTGCCGAGCGTGGTCTGCTGCCACACGCCGTCGGCGAACTTGTCCTTGACGCCGCCGGCCTCCTGGGAGATGTCGGCCAGCGCGTCGTTGCTGACCAGCGTCGGCAGCGCCTGGTACTCGGCCTGCACCAGGTCGGGGGCCTTCTTCGCCTTGTGCGCGGTGAGGATCTTGGTGACCAGCGTGTCACCGGACGCCTGCTTCTTCACCGTGACGGTGATCTGGTCCTTCTTGCCCGGCCCCTTGTTCCACAGGTCCACGACCTTGTCCATGCCGGGGGTCCAGGTCCAGTACGTCAGCGAGACGGGACCCGACTCGGCCTTGCTGCCGTCCTCGGAACCGCAGGCCGCGAGGGCGGTGGCACCGAGAGAGACGGCGAGGGCGGTTGTCACGAGGCGGCGGCGCTTCGTGTGCGGCATGGTTTCTCCCCTGACCTGGGCCCCCGCCCGCTGCGGGGACCTGCCATGCAGATGTGCACGTTCACATGACCCGGGCGTTTCCAGCCGGAGAGCCCCTGCCATGCTTCTGTGAGCGTTCACAGTAGAGAAACATCCCGGACACTTGTCAATGGTTGTTGCTGTGCGGTTATGTTGGGCTCGCGCCGCTGACGATGTGTGTGCACGTTCCCAAATGATCGATCTCCGGGAGGCATCCATGCCTGACCTCAGCCCCAGGGGCCTCACCAGACTCGCCTTCGGCGGCGACTACAACCCCGAGCAGTGGCCGGAGTCCGTCTGGCAGGAGGACGTCCGGCTGATGAACGAGGCCGGCGTCACCATGGTCAGCGTCGGGATCTTCTCCTGGGCGCTGCTGGAACCCGCCCCGGGAGAGTACGACTTCGGCTGGCTGGACCGCGTCCTCGGTCTCCTCCACGACCACGGCATCCGCGTCGACCTCGGCACACCGACCGTGGTGCCTCCGGTCTGGTTCTACCGGGCGCACCCCGAGGCGCTGCCGGTCACCGCGGAGGGCATGCGCTACGAGTTCGGCTCACGCGGCGCGATCTGCCACAGCAACGCCGACTACCGGGCCGCCGCCGCGGCCGTCACCACCCAACTCGCCGAGCGCTACGGCGACCACCCGGCGCTGGCGATGTGGCACGTCCACAACGAGTACGGCGTCCCCGTTTCGGCCTGCTACTGCGACTCCTGCGCGGCCCACTTCCGCCGCTGGCTCGCGGATACCTACGGCACGGTCGACGCCGTCAACGAGGCCTGGGGCACCGCTTTCTGGGGCCAGCGTTACTCCGGCTTCGAGCAGATCAACCCGCCCCGGGCCACCCCGACCGCCGGCAACCCGGGCCAGGCCCTCGACTACCGGCGCTTCGCCGACGCCACCGTCCGGGAGAACTTCCGCGCCGAACGGGACATCCTGCACCGCCTCTCACCGGGCGTGCCGGTCACCACCAACTTCATGACCGCCCTCAGTCAGTGCGACTCCATGGACTACTGGGCCTGGGGCCGCGAGGTCGACCTCGTCACCAACGACCACTATCTGATCACCGACGGCCGCCGCACCCACGTCAACCTCGCCATGGCCGCCGACCTCACCCGCTCGGTCGCCGGCGGCGCCCCCTGGCTGCTGCTGGAACACTCCACCTCGGGCGTCAACTGGCAGCCCCGCAACCCCGCCAAGGCCCCCGGCGAGATGGCCCGCAACTCCCTCGCGCACGTCGCCCGCGGCTCCGAGGGCGCGATGTTCTTCCAGTGGCGCCAGTCCCGGCGGGGCGCCGAGAAGTTCCACTCGGCGATGCTGCCGCACGGCGGCACCGACACCCGCGTCTGGCGTGAGGTGGTCGAACTCGGGTCGGCCGTCGACGCGTTGAGTGCCGTCCGCGGCACCCGTACCGAGGCCGACGTGGCCATGCTGTGGGACTGGCAGTCCTGGTGGGCGCAGAACCTCGCCTGGCGCCCCAGCGAGGACCACGACCCGCGCGAACGCGCCGACTCCTTCTACGAGGCCCTCTACGACCGCCACCTCACCGTCGACTTCGCCCACCCGGAAGCCGACCTGTCGGCCTATCCCCTCGTCGTCGTACCGGCCCTGTACCTGATGACGGAGGCGGCCGGGAACAACCTCCGCGAGTACGCCGAGAACGGCGGCACGCTGCTGGTGTCGTACTTCTCCGGCATCGTCGACGAGCACGACGCCGTGCACGAGGGCGCCTGCCCGGGCGTGCTGCGCGACGTCCTCGGGCTGACCGTGGAGGAGTTCTCGCCGCTGCTGAAGGACGAACGCGTACATCTGGCCGCTGCGGACGGCTCCGCGCTGACCGGGGACGTGTGGAGCGAGTTCGTCGTCCCGCGCGGCGCCGAGACCGTGTGGACGTACGCCGACGGGCTCACCGCGGGCCGGCCGGCCGTCACCCGGCACCGGACCGGCCGCGGGACCGCCTGGTACGTCTCCACCCGCCTCGACGCCCAGGGCCTGGACGCGGTCCTCGCCCGGGCGGCCGGCGACGCCGGGATCGCCCCGCGCGCCGACCTGCCCCGCGACGTCGAGGTCGTGCGCCGCGGCGGCCCGTCCGGCACCTACCTCTTCGTCATCAACCACACCGCCGGCGACACCAAGGTGCCGCTGGAGACGCCCGGCACCGAACTGCTGACGGGCGAACGCGCCGCGGGCCGCCTCGCGGTCCCGGCGGGGGCCGTCCGGGTCGTACGACTCGACGGCTGAGCCGGCTCCCCTCCGTCCGCGTGTGCCACGAGAGCCACGGGCGGAGGGGTCCTCCTCCGGCCCTACCGGAGGACACCCTCCCCAGTTACGTCGAAGGGACGACGGACGATGAAGTTCCATCCCAGACGCACCATCAGGGCCCTGCTGCTGCCGCTCGCGGCCGGGCTCGCCCTCACCGCCCTGCCCGCCCAGACCGCCCAGGCCGCGAGCACCCTCACCAACGGCGGCTTCGAATCCGGCGGTTCGGGGGCGGCCACGCCCGCCGGCTGGTCCGAGTACGGCGACACGGGCGCCTCGTACACCGAGTCCGGCGGCCACGGCGGGAGTTACCGCCTCAGCCACTACTCGGCGTCCGCCTACAAGGTGGAGACCTACCAGTACCTGTCCGGACTGGCCGACGGGAACTACACGCTCACCGCGTGGGTCCGCTCCAGCGGCGGGCAGAACGCGGCCTATCTCGCCCTGAAGAACTGCGGCAGCCCCGAACAGCGCACGGATCTACCCGTCTCGTCCAGTGGGTGGATACGCATCGTCACGCCGGTCAAGGTGACCGGCAATCAGTGCACCATCAGCGTCAACAGTGATGCCAATGCAGGCAACTGGATCAACGTTGACGATGTGACCTTCACGTCCGGCACCACCGGCACCTCCGGCACTTCCGTCCACGGAGCCGACATCTCCTCCCTCGCCAAGAGCGAGGCCAAGGGCGGCGTCTACCGGACCGGCTCCGGCACCGCCGGTGACGCCCTGGCCATCCTCAGGTCGTCCGGCATGAACTACGCCCGTCTGAAGGTGTGGGTGAACCCGGCCGACGGCTACAACGACAAGGCCCACGTCCTGGCCATGGCCAAACGCGTCAAGGCGCAGGGCATGAAACTCCTGGTCGACTTCCACTACTCGGACACCTGGGCCGACCCCGGTGCCCAGACCAAGCCGGCCGCCTGGGCGGGCCACAGCTACAGCCGCCTGAAGACGGACGTGTACGACCACACGTACGACGTGCTGAGCGCCCTGAAGGCACAGGGCACCACCGCCGACATGGTCCAGGTGGGCAACGAGATCAACGGCGGCCTGCTGTGGTCCGAGGGATCCACGGACAACTGGAGCCAGCTCGCAGGACTGATCAACTCGGGTTACGACGCCGTCAAGGCCGTCAACTCCGCCACCCCCGTCGCCCTGCACCTGGCCAAGGGCGGGGACAAGGCCGGCACCGAGTGGTGGTTCGACAACGCCCTCGCCAACGGAGTGAGGTTCGACGCGATCGGTCTGTCCTACTACGGGTACTGGCACGGCCCGCTCGCCGACTTCCAGACCACCCTGGACGACGCGGCCGCCCGCTACGGCAAGCCCGTCTTCGTCGCCGAGACGGCCTACCCCTTCCGCCTCGACAGCGACGACCCGCTCACCAACCAGATCGACACCACCGCGGAGCTGGTCCCCGGCTACCCGGCGACCGCGGCCGGCCAGGCCAGGTGGATGAACGACGTGGCGAGCATCGTGGAGGCCGTGCCGAACGGCCGGGGCCTCGGCGTCTTCTACTGGGAGGCGACCTGGACCGCCGTCCCCGGCAACGGCTGGGACCCGGCCGACGCCACCTCCGGCAACGGCTGGGAGAACCAGGCCCTGTTCGGCTACGACGACCGTGCGCTTCCCTCCCTGTCGTGGTTCAACCACCGCTGAGCCGACCTGGGCTTCCCTCCCTGTCGTGGTTCAGCCACCGCTGAGCCGTCCTCGGCGGGCCCGGTCGCACACCGCGGCCGGGCCCGCGCCGTGCCCGGCGGGGGCGTACGACCGCTCCCGGTCACACCGCCGTCCGGTACCGGACAACGGGCGCCGAGTCCCGGGCGGCCCGGGGTCGCCCCGGGCCAGAGTGGGAACACTGCGCAGCAGGAGGCCGGGGAGCGGAGGCGACGGATGACGGGAACCCCCTCGGGCCGGATGCGGCAGACCATCCTGGAGTGGCTCAAGGACCCGGCGGTTCACTTCCCAGCAGCCCGCCGCGCCTCCGCCGACACCGGTGTCACCGCGCGGGCCGTGGCCGCCGGACTGGGCGTACCGCGCCGGACCGCCACCGCCCACCTCGACCTCCTCACCCGCCTCGGCGTGCTGCGCACCCGCCGGGTCTGCTGCCGCACCTACTACCGGCGCGACGAGATCCGCATCGCCGAGGTGGCCCGCATGTTCGAAAAGGGCTGGTGAAGAAGGGACCGCACATGGACCGACCCACGCCACTCGTCCCGCTCCACCACGTCCGTCTGGGCGCGCGCGGACCGGAGGACGTCGTGGCCGACCTGCACGGACGCGTGCTGACCGGCGTGGCGGACGGGCGCATCCTGCGCGTCCACCACCCGGGCGACCCGCACGCGGTCCGCACGGAGGTGCTGGCCGAGACCGGCGGCCGCCCCCTGGGACTGGAACTCCTCCCGGACGGCGACCTGCTGGTGTGCGACGCGGAACGCGGACTGCTGCGCGTGGGCACGGACGACGGCACCGTCCGCGTGCTGGCCGACTCGGTCGCGGGGGAGCGGCTCCGCTTCTGCAGCAACGCCGTCGCCCTGCCCGACGGCACCGTGTACTTCACCGTCTCCAGCCGCCGTTACCCCCTCCACCGGTGGATCGGCGACATCGTCGAACACACCGGTACCGGGCGGCTGCTGCGGCTCGCCCCCGGCGGCGAACCCGAGGTCCTGCTGGACGGCCTCCAGTTCGCCAACGGACTGGCGCCGAGCGCCGACGGCTCCTTCCTGATGATCGCCGAGACCGGCTCCTGCCGCCTCACCCGCTACCGGCTCACCGGCCCCCGCGCCGGGCACGCCGACCCCTTCGCCGACCTCCCCGGCATGCCGGACAACCTCTGGCGCGAGGGCCCCGACGGGCCCGTCTGGGTCGCCCTGGCCGGCCCCCGCGTTCCTCCGCTGGACCTGCTGCACCGCGCCCCGCCGGCGGTCCGCCGCAGCGCCGCCCGGGCCGCCGTCCACGCGCCGTACCGGCCGAGCGGCACCGTCGGCGTCGTCGCCGTCGACGACCGGGGCCGTACCGTCCACCACCTCACCCGCCGGCGCTCCGGCTTCCGCATGGTCACCAGCGTGTGCGCGACCCGCGACCACCTGGTGCTCGGCAGCCTCCTGGAGCCCGGTGTGGCGGTCTGCGCCCGGCCCGCCGCCCGCTGAGGCGGCGGTACCCTGGTCCGGGCCGTGACCGCCCCCCGGGACCGGGCCGGACAGGAGACGTACGAGCATGACAGCGCCGGGTACCGAGATCCGCGGCGTCCGTTCCGCGGCACGCCGGCGGTCCCAGTGGCGTACGCAGGTGCCCGTCGTCGCGGTCGTGGCGGCCGGCGGCGCGCTCGGCGCGCTGGCCCGCTACGCGCTCACCCTCGCCTGGCCCACGCCCCCGGGCGGCTTCCCCTGGGCGACCTTCTGGACGAACGTCTCCGGCTGCGCCGTCATGGGCGTGCTCATGGTGCTCGTCACCGAGGTGTGGTCCGCCCACCGCCTCCTGCGGCCGTTCTTCGGCACCGGCGTCCTCGGCGGTTTCACCACCTTCTCCACCTACACGGTCGACATCCGCCGACTGGCCGACGCCGGCCGCCCCGGCCTCGGAGCCGTGTATCTCGCCGCGACACTGTGCGCGGCCCTCGCGGCGGTCCGGCTGGCCTCGGCCGCCGCCCGCCGCGTGCTGACCGGGAGGCAGCGATGACATCACCCGCCCACCGCGCCCTCCGGCTGACCGTCTACGCCGGCGAGAACGACACCTGGCACCACAAGCCGCTCTACTCCGAGATCGTGCACCGCGCGCACGCCGCCGGACTCGCCGGCGCAAGCGTCTTCCGGGGCATCGAGGGCTTCGGCGCCTCCTCCCGCATCCACACCTCCCGTCTGCTGTCCCTGAGCGAGGACCTGCCGGTCGCGGTGATCGTCGTGGACACCGAGGAACGCGTCCGGGCGTTCCTGCCCCAGCTCGACGAGCTGACCGGTGAGGCCCTGGAGGCGTGCGAGGCCGTCCCCCTCCGGACCGCGTCCCGCCCGGCCGGGGGAGGAGGCCCGGCCGGGGGCGCGCCCGGAACGGACACGGCGGACCCGGACCCGGAGGGTAAGAAGTCGTTGTGAACTGGCTGCTGGTCGCCGCGGGGGCGGCCGTCGGTGCCCCCCTGCGCTATCTCACCGACCGCGCCGTGCAGGCCCGCCACGACTCGCTGTTCCCGTGGGGCACCTTCGTGGTGAACGTGACGGGCTGTCTGGTCCTCGGACTGCTCACGGGAGCCGTCTCCGCCGGAGCCGCCGGACAGCCGGTGCAGCTCCTGGTGGGCACCGGACTGTGCGGTGCGCTGACGACGTACTCGACGTTCTCCTACGAGACCCTGCGGCTGACCGAGGCCGGATCCGGCCTCTGTGCCGCCCTGAACATCGTCGCGAGCGTGACGGCGGGCCTCGCGGCGGCCCTTACCGGGGTCTCACTGGCCGACGCCCTGTGGGCCTAGGCGCCTGTCGCCCGGCCGGGCGGAGTCAGTACTGTCTACTGCACTGTCGACCTCACTCTCCTCAGAACTGGATTCCATGAGCGCCATCTCCGTCGGTCAGGCCGTCGTCCTCGGGGTAGTCGAGGGGGTGACCGAGTTCCTCCCGGTGTCCTCGACCGGCCACCTCAAGATCGTCGAGGGACTCATGGACATCCCCGTCGACGACAAGTCCGTCGTCGGGTTCTCCGCCGTCATCCAGGTCGGCGCCATCGCCGCCGTGCTCGTGTACTTCTTCAAGGACATCCGGCGCATCGTCACCGCCTGGGGCCGCGGTCTGACCAACCGCGAGGAGCGCTACCACCACGACTACAAGTTCGCCTGGTGGGTCATCGCCGCCACCGTCCCGATCGTCGTCGTGGGCCTGGCCGCGAAGCCGCTGATCGACGGCCCGCTCGCCTCGCTGTGGGTGGTCGCGGGCTCGCTGATCGCCGGCTCGGGCGTGATGTGGGCCGCCGACCAGATGGGCCGGCACAAGCGCGGTGAGGACGACACGTCCTTCAAGGACGCCATGTGGGTGGGCTGCTCCCAGATCCTCGCCCTGCTCTTCCCCGGCTTCTCCCGCTCCGGCGCCACCATGTCCACCGCGCTCATCCTCGACCTGGACCGCGTCGCCGCCACCCGGCTCTCCTTCTTCCTCGGCATCCCCGCCCTGACCGGCGCGGGCCTGTACGAGCTGAAGGACGCCCTCGGCGCGGGCGTGGGCGCGGCCCCGCTGGCCGTCGGGACCGTCGTGTCGTTCGTGGTCGCCTACGCCTCCATCGCCTGGCTGCTGAAGTTCGTCGCCAAGCACTCCTTCAACGCCTTCGTGATCTACCGGATCGTCGTCGGCGTCCTCCTGCTCGGCCTGCTCGGCACCGGCACGCTCAGCAACTGACCGCAGCCCCACGTCACCCAGCGGGATGCGCGGCCCGACCCGGGCCGCGCATCCCGCTCCGTGCTCTCCCGGCCCGCCTTGACAGCCCCGGCCCGCAGCCGCAGGATCGGTCCGTGAACCTGTCAGACAGCCAGACAGGTGGTCGTGGCCCCCGGCGTGTGAGCGCCCTGGAGGCGGTCCTCGCTCACCTCCGCGACGCCATCGAGCGCGGCGCCTACGCCGTCGGCGACAAGCTGCCCTCCGAGGCCGAGCTGTGCCGCACCCTCGAGGTGTCCCGGCCCGTGCTGCGCGAGGCGCTGCGCGCGCTCCAGACGATGGGGCTCACCGTCTCCCGGACCGGCAAGGGCACCTTCGTCGTCGCGAACGCGGTGCAGGACCCCACCTTCGGCGACTACGCGGCCAGCGACCTGCTGGAAGTGCGCCGCCACATCGAGATCCCGGTCGCCGGTTACGCGGCCCTGCGCCGCACCCCGGAGAACCTGGACCACCTGACCCACCTGCTGGACCGCATGGAACGGGAGACGGACACCACCGGCTGGGTGGCCATGGACACCCTCTTCCACCTCGCCGTGGCCGAGGCCGCCCAGAACCCGGTGTTCCGCCGGGTCATCGAGGAGATCCGCGACGCGCTGGCGCGCCAGTCGGCCTTCCTCAACGAGCTGGGCGGACGCCGCGAGCAGTCCGACCGCGAGCACCGGGCGATCGTCGAGGCGCTCGCCGACGGCAGCGAACACGACGCGGTGGAGGCCATGAGCCACCACCTGGACCGCGTCGAGACGACCCTCACCGACATCATGCGTCCCCGGCGGGCGGGTGCCGCCGCGACGGACGGCACCGGGACATGAGCGGGCGGCACCCCGAGGACGGAACGAGGCTTCCGTCCGCCTTCCGCGCTTCCCGTCCGCCGACCCGTTCCGGGACCGTCCGCGACCGCGGGGCGACCGGCCTCCGGGCGATCCGGGGCACGGCCGAGACCTGTCAGCTGCCGCCCCGACGGCAGGGCCGGCACATCCGGCACGCCGGGCAGACGTGGGAGGGCACGCCGGCCGAGCGGATCCTGGAGCCTCGCACGGCCCGGCAAGCCCCGCAGGTTCCCAAGGGCACGCCGGCCCAGTGGATCCGGCAGGCCCGGCCGCCCACGCCGGCCGAGCCGATGCGGCGGGCCCGGCAGGTCCCACGGGGCCGGAAGGGCGAGCCGGGCCGTTCGTCGTACCAGCTGCCCGGCTGTCCCGGGACCCGCGCCGTGGGGTGGGCGTTCCCCGCCCGCCTCCCGGCCCCCTTGTACGCCGACGACGGCACCGGACGCACCACGGTGCCCGGTCCGCCGTCGGTCGCCGAGCCACCGGTCGCGGGCCGACACGGCATCCGCGTCCGTGTGTCCCGCACCACCACCCCCACCGGCGCCGACGCGCGATCCGCGTACCGGCCGACCCCGACCCCATGATGCAGGCAGTGATGTACGACAGTTCTCCCGCCGGCGCGCCCGTCGTCCGCGAACCCCTCCACACGCCCGTCGCCCACCTCGTCCGCGGCGGGATCGTCGAGGGCGTCCACCACGGCTCCGTCGTCGTCCTGGAAGCCGACGGCCGGGTACGTTTCCGGCTCGGTGACATCGAGGCGGCCTTCTACCCGCGCTCGGCCCTCAAGCCCGTCCAGGCCGTGGCCATGGTGCGCGCCGGGCTGCCGCTCGACGGCGAACTGCTGTCGCTGGCCGCCGCGAGCCACTCCGGCGAGGAGCGCCACCTCGCCGGCACCCGGCGCATCCTCGAACTCGCCGGCCTCGGCGAGAACGACCTGCGCAACGTGCCGGACATGCCGTTCGACCCGGCCGTGCGGGACATCTGGGTCCGCGAGGGCCGGGCGCCCTCCCGCCTCGCCCAGAACTGCTCCGGCAAGCACGCGGCCATGCTGTGGACCGCCCGCCTCAACGGCTGGTCCCTGGACGACTACCTCGACCCGGCGCACCCGCTCCAGCAGGCCGTCGCCGAGACCGTGGAGGAACTCACCGGCCAGCGCGTCGCCCGGGTCACCGTGGACGGCTGCGGCGCCCCGCTGTTCGCCGTCTCCCTGCACGGCCTCGCCCGTGCCGTCGCCCGGATCACCTCCGCGGCATCCGGCACGCCCGAGGCACGCGTCGCCGACGCGATGCGCGAGCACGCCGAGATGGCCTCCGGCTCCGGCCGGGACGTCGCCGCGCTCATGCGGGCCGTGCCCGGGCTGCTCGCCAAGGACGGTTTCGAGGGCGTGCAGGTGGCCGCGCTGCCCGACGGCCGCGCCATCGCCGTGAAGATCGCCGACGGGGCGAACCGGGCGCGTATACCGGTCGCCGCGGCGGCCCTGGCCCGGGCCGGCATAGATCCGGCCGCGCTCACTCAGTTCGCGGGGGAACCGTTGCTCGGGGGAGGGGAGCCGGTCGGCTGCGTGCGGCCGGTGGACGCCCTGGACCCCGTTCACCCGGCGGCCCGCGTCTAGGTGTGCCGAACGGACAGGCTGGTGACGCGGCCGGCTGGTGTTCGGCCGTCGATGCCGGTGTGGGGTCGGTGGTGGTTGTACCGGTCCAGCCGGTGGGAAACGCTGCCCGGCGTTCGCGCTCCGAGCTGTAGGGCCGCAGCGGTCCGGCCGCCGAGCCGGACGACCACGCCATCGGCCGGTCGAGCGGCGGACCGGCGACGAACATCCGCCTCGCTGCCGGCATCCGGATCACTTCCCCGTCACCGGCACCCCGATCCCCGCACCTGATCGACGCCCCGGCCGCCGTCAAGGAGGCCGCCGCGCTCGCCGACGAGGGACTCCGCCTGCCGGCACCGGAGAGGGCCGCCGCGCTCGTCGCCACCTGCCGGGAGATTGTGCCGGCCGGCTGGGGGCCCGCGACGGACATCGCCAGGGAGGCTCCGGCGACGGGCCGGGGCGTGGCCGAACCGGTCCTGGAGGAGGGCCGCTGCCCGCCGAACGGCTCACCGGCCCGCCGCGGCCGAAGGTGCCGGCGGGCACCGGGACGGCACCGGCGATCTGACGCGGCGGTACCCCGCGTGCCGCCCGACGCCCCGGGCGCCCCGGTGCCGGCGGTGCGGCATGATGACGATCATGTCCTCGCAGTTCCGACCTGTTCTCGACCGCATCATGGCGGAGATCGACCGCGCCCCCGGCCGTGGCCGGTCCGCCGACTACATCCCGGCGCTCGCCGCCCGCGACCCCCGCCGTTTCGGCATGGCCGTCGCCGAGTCGGACGGCACGGTGTACGGGGTGGGGGAGTGGCAGCAGCCGTTCTCCACGCAGTCGATCACCAAGGTCTTCACGCTGGCCCTGGACCTGGCCCGCGAGGGCGACGAACTGTGGGAGCACGTGGGCCGCGAACCCTCCGGCAACCCCTTCAACTCGCTGGTCCAGCTGGAGTACGAGAGCGGCATCCCGCGCAACCCCTTCATCAACGCGGGCGCCCTCGTCGTCACCGACCGTCTCCAGACCCGTACCGGGGACGCGGCCGGGGAACTGCTGGCCTTCCTGCGCGCCGAGAGCGGCAACGCCGCCCTCGACTTCGACCTGGAGGTCGCCGCGTCGGAGACCGCCCACGGCGACCGGAACGCCGCCCTCGCCCACTTCATGGCGTCCTACGGCAACATCGGCAACGACGTGCCGGTCCTGCTCGACCAGTACTTCCGGCAGTGTTCCGTGGCCGCCTCCTGCGCCGACCTGGCGCTCGCCACCGGCTTCCTCGCCCGGCACGGCGTCCGCGCCGACGGCAGCCGTCTGCTCAGCCGCAGCCAGGCCAAGCAGGTCAACGCGGTCATGCTGACCTGCGGCACGTACGACGCGGCCGGTGACTTCGCCTACCGCGTGGGTCTGCCCGGCAAGAGCGGGGTCGGCGGCGGGATCATCGCGGTCGTACCGGGCCGGTGCACGCTGTGCGTGTGGAGTCCGGGACTGGACGAGCGCGGCAACTCGGTGGCCGGCGTGGCGGCGTTGGACCGGTTCACGACGCTCACCGGCCTGTCGGTGTTCTGAGCGGCCGGCCCGGCGAGGCGGTCTGTTCTGAGCGGCCGGCCCGGTGAGGCGGTCCGTGCTGACTCCCGGGGTCCGCTGCCCCGACCGTCGGCCGGGTCAGCCGCGGGACGTGCGGCCGCCCTTGGCCCGCAGCGTCAGCGCCACGGCTCCCGCCCCGAGCCCCAGACCGGCGACGACGGCCGGGCCGGACCAGCCCGAGTCGTCGTCCGGCGCCGGCGCGGTGGCCGCCGCCACCGGCCTGGCGGACGACGCCGTACGGGGTGCGGCGCGCAGTCCGTCCAGCGACCCGACCGGATCCACCTGCCCGGCCGCGGCGAAGCCCCAGTCGAGCAGGGCACGCGCTTCCTCGTACACGGCGAATCCGCCGCCTGACTGCGGGTTCATCACGGTCACCACCAGGGTGCGCCCGCCCCGGCGGGCCGCGGCCACGAGGGTGTTGCCCGCGTTGCTGGTGTAGCCGTTCTTGATGCCGACGAGCCCCGGGTAGGGCGCCACGCCGTCCTCGCCGGTCAGCAGCCGGTTGGTGTTCTCGATCTCGTACGGCGACCCGTCACCGGGGAAGCGGGCCTCGGGGGTGGCGCAGTACCGGGCGAAGGCGGGGTCGGCCAGTCCCGCCCGGCCGAACACCGCCAGGTCGTAGGCGGAGGACACCTGGCCGGGGGTGTCGTAGCCGTCCGGGGAGACGACGTGGGTGTCCAGGGCGCCGAGGGCGCGGGCCTTCACCTGCATCCGCGCGGCCGTGGCGTCCCAGCCGCCGTTCAGCGAGGCCAGGACGTGCACGGCGTCGTTCCCGGAGCTGAGGAAGACACCGCGCCACAGGTCGGCCACCTCGTAGGTGTGACCCTCCTCGACGCCGACCAGGCTGCTGCCCTCGGCGACGTCCTCCAGCTCCTCGTACCGCACGGTGTGCCGCATGCCGCCTGGCAGCGTCGGCAGCACGGTGAGCGCGAACAGAGTCTTGAGGGTGCTCGCGGGCGGCAGCCTGCGGTGGGCGTCGCCCGCGGCCAGCACCTCCCCGCTGCCCGCGTCGGCGACCAGCCAGGACAGCGCCGACACGTCCGGCACCGCGGGCGCGCCCCCGCGCGGCCGGACCTGGGTGCCGGAGCGGTAGAGCAGGGCGGGCCCGGGTGTCGCGGCCCGGGGGGCGGACGGTGCGGGTTCCCCGCTCCGGTGGCCGGCGGCGGCAGCGGCCGGCGTGAGCACCAGCAGGCCGGTCACGCACAGGGAGCAGGCCGACACAGCCGCCCGATAAGCAAGTCCGGTGATCATACGATCAACGTACGGAGAGGGGTCCGTGTGTGCCGCGCTGCCCGGGCCGTTCGGCCCAACGGGGCAACCCGGATGCCGCACCCGGCGCCCTCCCGGCCCGGGGTCAGCCGGCCGGCAGGGTGGGCCGGATCTGCCGCAGGAACGCGGCGTTGTCGGGTGTGGCGCGCAGACGTGCCAGGAGGGTCTCCAGGGCGGCCGGCCCGGTCTCCCGGGAGCGCAGGGCGCGGCGCAGACCGGTGACGGCCGTCAACTCGGCCGGGGTGAGGAGCAGTTCCTCGCGGCGGGTGCCGGTGGTGTCGATGTCCACAGCGGGGAAGACCCGGCGGGCGGCGGGTTCCCGGTCCAGACGGAGTTCCATGTTGCCCGTGCCCTTCAGCTCCTCGAAGAAGTAGCCGTCGGCGCGGGAGCCGGTGTCCACGAGCACGGTGGCGAGGATGGTGAGCGAACCGCCCTCCTCGGCCTGCCGGGCGGCGCCGAAGAAGCGCTTGGGGCCGAGCAGCGCGCCCGCGTCGACACCGCCGCTCAGGGTACGGCCGCCCGCGGCGGAGGCGTTGTTGTGGGCCCGGCACAGCCGGGTCAGCGAGTCCAGCAGGACGACGACGTCCTCACCGGCCTCCACCAGGCGTTCGGCCCGCTCCACGACGAGGTCGGCGAGGGCGATGTGGTCCCGGGGCGACCGGTCGAACGTGGAGGCGTACACCTCGCCGCGCACCGAGCGGCGCATCTCGGTGACCTCCTCGGGCCGCTCGTCGAGCAGTACGACCATCAGCCGGCACTCCGGGTGGTTGCCGGCCACGGCGGCGGCGAGCTGCTGGAGCAGCACGGTCTTGCCGCTCTTCGGCGGTGCCACGATCAGGCCGCGCTGTCCTTTGCCGACGGGCGCGAGCAGGTCGGTGACGCGTCCGGCCAATCCGGAGGCGGGGTGTTCGAGGCGGAGGCGCCGGTGCGGGTGGAGCGGGGTCAGGTCGCGGAAGTGCCGCCGGGAGCGGAGGTCGCCGGGAGCGCGGCCGTTGACGCGCGCCACCTCGGTCAGCGCGCGCTGTGCGCCCCGGACGCCTTCGACCAGGTCGCCCGGGCGCAGGGCGTGGCGCCGGATCAGCGCCGGCGCGACCTGCGGGTCGGCGGAGGAGGAGAGGAGGTTCGCGGCCCTCAGGTGCCCCTTGCCGTGCGCGTCGATGTCCAGGACACCGGTGACGGTCGGGGCGGCCTGGTGCTGCCGGACCTCGGGCGGGTGTTCGAGTGTGGTGGTCATGAGGGGGGTGTCCTTTCACGGACGGAACGAGAGTGTGACAAGGGGGTGTGGCCGCGAGAGGGAGGCGCGGACGGCGGCCTCCGGGCGGCGGGAACGGCACCTGGGGCACGGGACGGGACGCCTGTGCCGGATGTGCGGAGAAGCTGACGGGCCGGGAGCCGGAAATCCGGGAAACGGCGAACAGATCAGCGTGAAGGAGGGAGACTGGCACCGGCGGCCACGGTGGGCGTGCACGAGTGCTGAAGGAACCGTACCACCCGGCGGGGTGCTGTGTCCCGGACCGCGTCAACAAGCCGCCGGGCCGGACCATTCCCGCTGCGGCCGCGCAACGGAGAGAGGTGCGCGCCGGTTCGTGAGGTGGGGTACCGCCGCGGGACCACGATCGACCGTCTTGTCAGAGGAACGTCAGGAGACTTCCGGTGGAGACCACACCCGCGCGCACCCCGCACCGCAAGCACCCCGCCGGCGGTTGACCGCACGCCGTCGACGCGCGGCTGCCGGTCCGGGGTGCCGTGGCCCCGGTCGAGCTGCCCGGCGGGATCGAGGGCATGGCCGTACTCGGGCACGAGGCGCTGACGGAGTTACACCTCAGCATCCCGAAGTCGCCAAGCAAGCACGTCACTTCACGGCACTGCGGGAGGGCCGGATCGCCGGGGGCCGGCCGTTGCTGACGTTCGCCGCCGTCCCGGGCATGACCACAGCCGACGGCGACGACCACCGGCGGCTGCGGTCCCTCGCGGCCGGGGGTTCACTCCCCGGCGGGTCGCCGTACTGCGCCCGCGCGTCAAGGAGTTGACCGGCGCGCTGCTCGACACTCTGGCGCGGGCCGCCGCCGCGGGCGACGGTGTCGCCGATCTGCGACGGCACTTCGCCCTGCCCCTGCCGACGGGGGTTGATCTGCGAACTCCTGGGTGTGGACGTTCGGTTCCAACGCCGTACGCGCCCTGTACGCCCACCCCGCCCCGGCCCGCGCGGCCCGGTGCCGCCCGGCACCTCTCCCCGGGGCACGGCGCCCACTACTGCCTGGGCGCACCGCTGGCTGGCTGGAGGCCACGGTCGCCCTTGACCGGCTGTTCATCCGGTTCCCGGCGCTCTCGTCTCGCCGTGCCGGACGACGACCTGGCGCCGCGCGCGGGCTTCGTCTGCAACAGTGTGCGGAGTCTGCCGGTGCGCCTGGGGCCGCCGGCGGCGCGAGCCGCGTACGGCCGTACGGACAGAGCCCGTAACAAATGTCCCTAGACCATAACAGTCCCGGACGTCAGGGGACTTGACCGTCAACCGTGCACTATCTTCACGGCATGTCCACGCCACCGCAGTCCCCGCAGCCTGGCGGTCAGCCCGCGCCGCAGCCCGAGCAGCCCCAGCAGGCCGCACCGCAACCGGCCGTCCCCGCGCAGCCGACGGCCTATCCCTACCCGCACCCGCAGTCACCCCCGGCCGGTGCCTTCTACGCACAGCCCACGCTGGTCGGCGGCCCCGGTCCCGGGCACCCGCAGCACGGGAACCCCTACGCCCAGACGCCGTCGTTCGGTCCCGTTCCGCCCGTTCCCCCGTCCGGTGGCGGCGGGGCCGGCCGCGCGGTGCTGTGGGCCGTCGTCGGCGCCGTCGTGGCCTCCGCCGCATGGGCGGCCGGTGTCTTCCTCATCGGCGCCAGGAGCGACAGCGCGGACCTGCGCGGCTACTCGGCGCCCTCCAACCTGTGCTCCGGCGCCGACTACTCCTCCTTCAAGGACGAGTACCCCCAGGAGGACTCCGCGCCGACCCGTACCTCCCTCAAGGACAAGGCGCTGGACGAGGGTTATTGCAGCCTGAGCCTGAAGAAGTCCGGCTCGTCGTACGCGGACGCCTACCTGACCCTCCAGCTGGACCTGCACAAGAAGACCGACCCCGGGCCCGAGTTCACGGCCGGCTGGAAGAACTACGGTGAGAGTCACTCCGGTTACGACGTCGAACCGGTCCAGGGCATCGGCGACGAGGCCTACCTGATCAGCGAGGACACCGTGAGCGGCTCCTCCGGCGGCTCCCGTTACGCCACGCTCGCCGTCCGCGACGGCTGGGTGACGTACGTGATGACCTACAGCCTGTACCTCACCTCGTACTCCCAGGACAAGAACCCGCCCGCGCTCACCGACATCACCGGCTGGCTGAAGACGGACGCCAGGGCGACGCTGCGGCAGCTCAGGGACTGACCCGGCGGTACCGGGCGCGCGGACCGGGCGCTCACACCGGCCGCGCCCCGGCCTCCCGGGTGATCTCCCCGAACCGCGCCCCCATGGCCTCGGCGAGGGCCTGCGCACCCGACAGCGGCCGGACCATCACCATGAACTCGTCGATCAGGCCGTGCTCGTCGACGTGCAGGAAGTCGCAGCCGGTCAGCTCCCGGCCGCCCACATCGGCCCGGAAGACCAGCGCGTGCTCCGATCCGTCCGGGTCGCCGATCTCCCGGACGTAGCGGAAGTCCTCGAAGACCTCCACGACCGCGCGGAGGATCGCCGCGGTGATCGCCCTGCCGGTGTACGGCTTGAACACGACCGGGCTGGTGAAGACGACGTCCTCGGCCAGCAGCGCCTCCACGGCAGCCATGTCCCGGGCCTCGACCGCCTCACGGAACGCGCGCATGCGGATCACCTCGCATAGTCAATTAATTGAATAAGTGCGGATGAGAGTAATCAACGGCTGTTAGCCTGTCCACATGTCGCTCAGGTACGCCGTCCTGGCCGCCCTCCTGGAGGGCGAGGCATCGGGCTACGAACTGTCGAAGACGTTCGACGTCTCGCTCGCGAACTTCTGGCCCGCCACCCCGCAGCAGCTCTACCGGGAACTGGAGCGCCTCGCACACGACGGGCTGGTCCGGGCCCGCACGGTGGAGCAGGAACGCCGGCCCAACAAGCGGATGTTCACCCTCACCCGGGCCGGCCGGGCCGAACTGAGCGCCTTCGCCGCGCAGCCGCCCAAGCGGCCCGCCGCCCTGCGCGACGAACTGCTCATCAAGGTCCAGGCGATGGACGGCGGCGACCCGGAGGTCACCCGGGCGCTGATCGAGGAACGGATGGGCTGGGCGCGCGGCAAACTCGGCCGTTACCTGCGGGTGCGCGACCGGCTGCTCGACGGGCGCACGGAGGAGGAGTTCCTGCGCACGGCCGAACGCGTCGGGCCGTACCTCACCCTCATGGGCGGGATCGCGCTGGAGGAGGAGAACCTGCGCTGGTGCGAGCGCGTCCTCGCGATCCTGGCACGCCGCCGCGACACCGCGCCGAGCGGTGCCGTGCCGGGCCCGGATCACTGACGGCCGGACCGCTGACGGCACCCTGCCCACTGGCGGCCCGGACTCCCTGACGGCGGTCGGACCGCTCACGGCCGGACCCGTGACGGCGGCCGGACCGCTGACGACGGCCGGACCGCTGACGGAGGCCGGACCGCTGAGGGCGGGCGCACCGGTCCAGCCGTCCAGCCCGTGCCCGGCCGATCGCTCGTCGGAGTGGTCGTACCGCGTCCCGCCCACCGAAACCACTCCCCGTGCAGCACAGTGGTCGGGTGTCTCGCCGACTACTTCCGCTCCTGGTCGCGGCGCTCGTGAGCGTCGCCGGCTGCACCACCGTCCGCCCCGGCGCCCTGCCGGACCCCGCCCGTTCCCAGCGCCCGTTCGCACCGGACGCGGCGGCGGCACCCTCGGCCGTCCGCGCGCCGCTCAGCCCTCCGTCCGGGCCCGCGGCGCTCGTGCGCACGGGCCCCGGGCACCGGGAGGCGCACGCCCCGGCGGCTGCCCGGGAGAGGAAAGCCGCCCCGGGAAGCCACACCGCGCCCGTACGCGGAGCCGTGCCCGCCGTGCCCCGCCGGGCACGGCCCGCCGCCCCGCGGGCCCACCACCCGCGCCCGCGGCGCCGTTCCCCCGTACGGCACCCCGCCCCGCACCGCCGTCACGTCCACCGGCCGCCCACGGAGGGGATGCGCGACGTGTGCCGCCGTGCGGACGGCGTGGCCGCGCCGGACATCGTGCGGCTCTGCCACGCCGCCTACGGCTGACGGGGTGCCGCCCACCGCGCGTCTCGCCCGGCCGCCGGCACGGCGCCTAGGCTCACGGAATGTTCGGTCCCGAAGGCCCCACGCTCCGTGAACTCGCCGTGCAGGCACTGTCGTCCGTCGAGCACGGGTACGACCTGCTCGCCCCGAAGTTCGACCACACCCCCTTCCGCACCTCCGACCGGGTGCTGGACGCCACGGCGCTGGCGCCGCTCGGTCCCTTCGCGGACGGACTCGATCTGTGCTGCGGCACCGGCGCCGGCGCGGAGATGCTGGCAGGGTTGTGCCACCGCAGCGTCACCGGCGTCGACTTCAGCACCGGCATGCTCGATGCCGCCCGCCGCCGGCCGCGCCCCGCCGACGGCCCCGCCCCCGCCTGGGTGCGCGGCGACGCCCGGGCCCTGCCGTTCACGGCCGCCTTCGATCTCGTCGTCTCCTTCGGGGCCTTCGGGCACTTCTTGCCCCGGGAGCTTCCGGGACTCTTCACCCAGGTCCACTCCGTGCTGCGCCCCGGGGGCCGGTTCGTCTTCCCGGTGCCTGCCCCGCCCCGCCCGACCCGGCGCGACTTCTGGCTGCTGTCCGGCTTCGACGCGGTGATGCGGGTGCGCAACGCGCTGTGGCGGCCACCGTTCGTCATGTACTACCGGGCCTTCCGGCTCGGTGCGGTGACAAGGGAGCTGACGCGCGCCGGTTTCACGGTCGAGCTGGGTGTCCTGCCCGGGTTCGGCCGGCGAGCCGACGGCAGCCCGCGCGCCCGGCTGGTCGTGGCCCGCAAGGCCGGCGCCCGCCGGACGCCGGGTCAGCCCGCGGCCGGTGACGTGAACTCGTAGACCAGCGCGTCCCGTTCGGCGTTCACCACCAGGTCGGTGATCTCCAGCGGACGAGCGTACTGGTCGTGCACCCGCCGGGTCACCCGCACCGAGGAGGCGTCACCGACCTGCGTGATGGCGTCCCGGTGGTGCAGGGTCAGCCCGGCCTTGCGCATCCAGTCGTACGCCCGCCGCAGCTGCGCGGGCGTGGCCCCGTCGGCCCGGTCCCGGTAGCGGGCCAGCTCGGCCACCTCGGCCAGCGCCACCGCGGAAAACGATGTCAGCGCCGTCCGCAGGGACCGCCCGTCCGGCGCGACCGACTGGTAGCGGTGCACCAGCGTCGGCCGGTGCGCGGCCAGCCCCAGCGCCGTCGCGTGCTCCGGCGGCGGAGCCTCCCAGGTCACCGTGGCCCGGTCCAGCGCGCAGGGGTCCGCGGACCGGGCGCCGACCGGAAAGGTGAGCGACTGCGGCGCCTCGGCCGGCTGGCCGGGCAGCGTGGCGTGGCTGCCCCGCCGGTCGGTGGTGACGACACCGTTGCGGCGCAGCACGTCCAGGGCCTGCCGGACGGTCTCCCGGCTGACCCGGAAGTAGGCGGCCAGATGCCGCTCACCTGGCAGCCGCTCGCCGGGCGGAATGGTGCCGTCGCGCAGTTCCTCCAGCAGCAGCGCCGCGATCCGCCCGTACAGGGGCCGGCCGTCGCTGGGCGGGGGATCGTGGGGGGTGGTGCGGGCCATGCCGCGCCTCCTGTCGGTGACAAAACGTAGCCGTACGGGTTCGTTGCGCGACCACAATTAGCATTGGTCTAAACCACAAGGGAAGGGTGGTCCGCCGGTTCGGCCGAAATCCGCCCGCCACGGCGCGTGGTCACCCGGAGGCGCGGCGCGTCGTCACAGGGCGCGGTAGACGGCGTCGACCAGCGCCGACTTCCGTGGGTCGTTGGCGATGTGAGGTCCCATCCGGTTCATCACGTAACCCAGCGACACACTCGCCTCCGGGTCGGCGAGCCCGCAGGAACCACCGAACCCGTCATGGCCGAAAGCACGCGCATTGGGCCCGTACGAACCCTGCGGTCCGCTCAGCCACAGCCCGAGCCCGATCTCCGTCTCGCCCTCGAACCCCGCGCCCAGCACGAGATCGCGGCAGCTGCCCTGACCCTCGCGCACCCGCTCCGCCGCCTCCGGCGACAGGATCCGCCGGCCCCCGTGGGAGCCGTGCCCGGCGAAGACGCCGTACAGTGCCGCGACCGCCCGCGCGGTGCCGTGCCCGTTGGCCGCGGGAATCTCCGCCGCCCGCCAGCCGGGACTGTTCGCCTCCGCCGCTCCGGCCACGGGATTGGCGAGAGCCGCCAGCGCGGCAGGTGCCAGCCGGCCGGAGAGAGCCGTCTGCCGGCCGCCCGACGCGGCCGGCGGGCGTACCAGCTCGGCCGCCCGGCCGGACTCCCTCTCCGGCAGGCCGATGGTGAAGTCGATCCCGAGCGGCCCGGTCACCTCCCGCGCCAGAAAGGCCCCCGGCCGCAGCCCCGAGACGCGGCGTACGACCTCCCCGACCAGGAACCCGTACGTCAGCGCGTGGTACCCGGACCGGGTGCCCGGCTCCCACCAGGGCGCCATGGCCGCGAGCCGCGCGGTGGTCAGCTCCCAGTCGTACAACTCCTCCAGGGTGTGCGGCTCCCGCAGACCGCAGAGCCCGGACCGGTGGGACAGCAGATGCCGGACGAGCACCTTCTCCTTGCCCGCGGCGGCGAATTCCGGCCAGTAGGAGGCCACCGGTGCGTCGAGGTCGAGCAGCCCCCGGTCGGCGAGTATGTGCGCGCACAGCGCCACCGGTCCCTTGGTGGTCGACCACACGTTCACCACGGTGTCCCGCTCCCAGGGCCGGGTGCGGGCCGCGTCCGCCCAGCCGCCCCACAGGTCCACCACCGTCTCCCCGGCGACGGTGACCGCCACCGCGGCGCCCAGTTCACCCCGCTCCCGGAAGTTCTCCTCGAACGCCTCCCGCGCCGCGGAGAACCGCGGGTCGCAGTACCCGTGGATCTTCGCGTGCGGCTGGGGTGTCTGCCGTGTCTCCTGCGCGGACATATGGCCTCCGTCGTCGCCGGGAAGCCGGGCCACGACACCGCGACCCGGGCGCTCCGAACGTACCGACTGGTCGGACCGGGCGGAAGGGCGGGTAGGGCACCCGACCGGCCGGACCGCGGGGAGGAGCGGCGCGCCCGGGGCCGGCCGGGGCGCGGTCGGCCCCGGCCGGGGGTGCCGTCGGCGGATCAGCACCGGGGCGCGGCCTGCGGATCAGCACCGGGGGCACGGCCTGCGGATCAGGCGTACGACCGCAGCCAGCGCACCTTCGCCGCCTCGTGGAAGGGGCCGCCGCCCTCGTGGTCGTTGAAGTCGTACACCTCGATCGTCTTGTCGTCGCCGGCCCACGCGTTGAACGCCGCGAACACGGTCGACGGCGGACACGTCTGGTCCTCCAGCGCCGCCGAGAACAGGGCCGGCGCCCGCCCGCGGGCCGCGAAATGCACCCCGTCGAAGTAGGACAGGGTGCGCAGCGCGTCCGACAGGCGCCCACGGTGCGTCTTGAGGAACAGGCCGATCTCCCGGTACGGGTGACGGTCCGTCAGGGTCGTCGCACGCGGGAAGTCGCACAGGAACGGCACGTCCGGGGCCACCGCGACCAGGTCGGGGACCAGCGCGCCGACGGCCAGTGTGATGCCGCCACCCTGGCTGGCGCCGAGCGCCACGGTCCGCGTCGCGTCGGCCAGCGGATGCGAGCGGGCCGCCTCGACCGCCCGCACGGCGTCCGTGAACACCCGGCGGTAGTAGTAGTTCTCCGGTGCCTCGATGCCCCGTGTCATGTAACCGGGGTACGCCGGTGCCGCGCCTACCGGGTCCGCCGTGGCGCCGCCGCCGCCCCAGGCGCTGCCCTGCCCGCGGGTGTCCATCAGGAAGTGCGCCCGGCCCGTCGACGCCCACAGCAGACTCTCGTGCGCCAGACCGCGTCCGCCGCCGTAGCCGAGGAACTCCACGACCAGCGGCAGCGGTTCGGTGGCCCCGGCCGGCAGACGCAGCCAGCCCTTCACGGGGTGACCGCCGAACCCGGCGAACGTCACGTCGTACACCTCGACCGTGGACAGCCCGGTGTCCACCGGCTCGAACCGCGCGTCCAGTTCGTGCTCGCGGGCCTCCTGGAGCGTCTTGTCCCAGAAGGTGTCGAAGTCCGCGGGCGCGGCCGACCCACTGCGGTATTCGCGCAGTTCGTCGGGGGGGAGGTCGAACAGGGCCATCAACAACCGCCTTGATAAGGGGAGACTGCGTCGTCTCACCGTACGTGGGTGGTCGGACGACCCGCCAGAGTCGTGAGCGGGGAAGGGATCTCTGTGGAGGCAGGATGTGAGGTGCGCATGGTGCTGGTCGGCGACGAGTAAGCGGTTGCTTTCACAGGGGCAGGAGAGGTGAACAGCTCCGGCAGTGGTCGGGTCACTTACCGGTTCTTGTGCGGGGCCGGGCGCCGCGCGTGGGGTCGCTCAGCCGAAGCGCTCGATCCGGATGCGGTCCACCGGCTGGCCCGCCGCGACCAGCAGCCGGGAGGCGTGCTCGGCGAACGCGTTGGACCCGCACACATAGGCCTCCCACCCACCGGTCGGCGGCTCGGCCAGGAGTGGCGCCACATGTGTGGCGGCCATACGTCCCACCGGCACACCTGACGGGGCACTGCGGGTGAACACGGGTGTCGTCTCGGCGCCCAGTTCGGCCGCGTAGATCAGCTCCTCCGGGCTGCGCGCGGACACCAGCAGCCGCAGCGGCACGGTGAGGCCGCGCGCCCGGTGGTGCCGGACCATCGACATCAGCGGTACGACCCCGGAACCGGCCCCGAGCAGCAGCGCGGGCCGGTCGCCCGGCCAGGCGAAGAAGCCGCTCACCGGACCGCGCACCTCGACCGTGTCACCGGGCCGGGCCACGGTGTGGAACCAGCCGGAGACCTCGCCGTCCGGCACGCGGTCCAGGGTCAGCTCGATGTGCCCGGAGTCGTCCGGTGCCGACGCGATCGAGTAGTGGCGCTGCGCCGCGTAGCCGTCCTCCGCGGTCAGCCGCAGCATCAGGTGCTGGCCGGGCAGATGCCCCGCCCACTCCGGCACGGCCAGGCGGAACGTGGTCGCGCGGGGTGTCTCGCGCCGGATCTCGGTCAGGGTGGCGGTCTGCCACACCGCCGCCGCGCTCTCGCTCACGGCGATCCGCCCGGGCACCGCGAACCGCGTCACGGGAGTCGTCGTCCCGGCCGTCGTCCCAGTCACCGCCGCCCCAGTCATCGCCGTCTCGGTCACCGTGGTGTCAGTCGCCGTGGTGTCGGACACCGTCTGGGTCGTCCTCTCAGTCACCGGAGTACCGCTGCTCCTCCCAGGGGTTGCCCCGGGCGTGGTAGCCGTTGCGCTCCCAGAAGCCGGGCTCGTCGTGGTCGAGGAGCGTGATGCCCGCGATCCACTTGGCGCTCTTCCAGAAGTAGAGATGGGGCACCAGCAGCCGCGCCGGGCCGCCGTGCTCGGCCGGCAGCGGCCCGCCCCCGTACTCCCAGGCGATCCAGGCCCGGCCGCCGGTGAGGTCGGACAGGGGCAGGTTCGTGGTGTAGCCCGTGTGGGAGTAGGCGACGGCATGGGTGGCGGACCCATGGGGTCGCACCACATCGAAGAAGGCGTCGAGCGAGACGCCGCCGAACCGCACGCCGAACTTCGACCAGCCGGTCACACAGTGGATGTCACCGTCGTACGCCGACGCCGGCAACGCGTGGGCGGCGTCCCAGTCCCAGGTGTGCGGCCGTTCGACCAGGCCGTCGATCCGGAAGGACCAGTCGCCGGGCCCGAGGTCCGGGGTGACCTCGGCGGACAGGACGGGCCAGTCGTCGCCCGCGTCGTACTGTCCGGGCGGCAGCCCGGGCCGGTGGACGCGCGGGCGGCCCGTGAAGCCTCGCGTGACGTTCATGGTTCAACCGTACGCTGTCGCTCCGGCTGCCCCGTCGCTGGTCACGCCCTGATCGTTGCGGCGGTATGAACTTCTCCGGAGGCCGGGAATACGCGGCCCGGTGCGTCTCCTTGGCGCTCAGTGCCGGCTCCGGCGCACCGGTGACAGTACGAGAGCAGCGCCGGTGACAGCGCGAGGAAAGTGAGGGAGCGAGGATGTCCCAGCCGTACGTCCCGACGACAGTGACCGAGGTGGCCGCGTGAGCATCCTGAGCAGTCCGGGCGGCCCCGGCCCGGCCGCCGCCGGCGTCCCGCACGTCCTGGACAACCCTGCCCTCGCCTCTCTGACCGGCCCGCACGCCCACTTCGCCGAGCGGCGCGGCCGGGTGCTGCGCTACCCCGTCGACGTCTCGCCCTGGCTGGCCCTGCCCGACGTTCCGGACGCGCAGGACTGGGCGGACCTCGCCGTACTGGCGGGGCCGGGCGCCGAGGTCCCGCTGCCCGGTTACCGCGGGGAGGTACCGGACGGCTGGGAGATCACCTTCCGGGTCGAAGGCGTGCAGTTCGTGGACGACGGCATCGCCGCCGCTCCGGACGCGGAAGCGGTCCGGCTCGGCCCGGCGGACGTCCCCGAGATGCTCGACCTCGTGGCCCGCACCGAGCCGGGCCCGTTCCTGCCGCGCACCCTGGAACTCGGCACCTACCTCGGCATCCGGCGCGGCGGCGCGCTGGTCGCCATGGCGGGGGAGCGGCTGCGTCCGCCCGGCTGGACCGAGATCAGCGCGGTCTGCACCGACCCCGCGTTCCGCGGCGAGGGACTGGCCACCCGGCTGGTCCTCGCGGTCGCCCACGGCATCCGGGAGCGCGGCGACACCCCGTTCCTGCACACGGGCGCGCAGAACACCAGGGCCGTCCGGCTGTACGAGTCCCTGGGCTTCCGGCTGCGCCGCCACACCCTGTTCCTGGCGGCCCGGGCGCCGGAGCGGCTGGCGGACGGCCGCCCGGCGGTACCGGTGCCGTAGCCCGGGCGGCGCCCGCCCGGAGCGGTGCCCCCGGAGGACGGTCAGCCGGTGCCGGGGCCGATCTCGCCCGGTGCCGCGTTGTACCGCTCCAGATAGGCCGCGAAGCGCACCAGGTCCTCCTCGGGCCAGTCCGCGAGCCGCTCCCGGAACGCGGTCCGGCGGCTGCGGGTGACCTGGGCGAGGATGTCCTCGCCGGCCTCGGTCAGATGCAGCACCTGGACCCGGTGGTCCTCCGGGTCCAGCCGGCGTTCGATCAGTCCGGCCCGCTCCAGCGCGCCCACCTGGCGGCTCACCGTGGACTTGTCCAGCGCGTAGTGGGCCGCCAGGTCGGTCGCCCGGCAGCCGCCGCGCTCCTCCAGGTGGCCCAGCAGGGTGTACGACACCAGGGACAGCTCAGGGTGCATGCGGCCCGCCGAGGCCCGGGCCCGGCGGGCGAAGATCGTCATCTCGCGCTGGATCGTCTCGACGGCCGACTCCGCTGCGCTCACGGGAATACCTCCTCCGGAGTTCTAGTTGTAGACTACAACTAGAACGTGAGTTGTATAAGTCAACTTTTGGAGGTCGCCCGCGATGAGGTCACCGGCACTGCGCCATGTGCTCACGCACCTGATCACCCCGCTGCTGATGTGCATCGGCATGGGGCTGGCGTACATGGGGGCGTTCGTCACCCCGGAGCCGCACCACCTGCCGGTCGCCGTCGTCGGCACCGCCGTGCAGACCAAGGTCTTCGCGCAGACGGTGAAGGACACCGCGGGGGACAAGCTCGACGTCCGTACGGTCGCCACCCGCGCCGACGCCGTCCGGCTGCTCGAGTCCCGGGATGTCACCGGCGCCTATGTGCCCAGCGCCAAGGCGCCCGAGCTGCTGGTCGCCACCGCCGCGTCCGACATGGGCGCGACGGCCGTCGAGAAGGTCTTCACGCCGGTGGCCGCCGAGCGGGGCACCCCGCTGAAGGTCACCGACGTGGCCGCGCCGGTCGCCGACGACCCCACCGGCCAGGGCCTGTTCTTCCTGCTGGTCGCGGTCAGCATCGGCTCCTACGCCTCGGTCGCCGCCCTCGGGGCCGCGGGGGCCGCGCTCGCGATGCGTGTCCGGGCGCTGCTCGCGCTCGGCGTCTCCGCCGTGGTCGGCGGCATCGGCGCGCTGCTCGCCGGCCCGGTGTTCCACCTCGCCCACCACGACCTCGCGGGTGTGTGGGGCATGGCCTGGCTGTACTCGGCGGGCATTCTCCTCGTCGGCGTCGGTCTGCACACGTTCCTCAAGCGGTGGACCACGCTGGCCATGATGGTGCTCTTCGTGATGCTGAACTTCACCAGCTCCGGCGGCCTGTTCCGGCCCGAGCTCCAGAACGGCTTCTTCGGCACTCTGCATGCCTTCTGGAACGGCGCCGGTTTCGTCGAGGGCGCCCGCAGCCTGCTCTACTTCGGCAACGACGGCCTCGCGCGCAACGTGTGGACCCTGGCGGGCTGGCTGCTGGCCGGCCTCCTGGTGACCGCGGCCGCCGCCGTGTACGAGCGCACCCGGCGCCCCCTTCGGCGGACCGCTCACCCCGAGGGCGGCACCGGGCCGGTCGCCGGCACCACGTCCGCCGAACCGGCGGCCCGCAAGGGAACCGAGGCGGAGACCGAGGCCGACGCGCAGGAAGAGGCGGAGGAAGAGATCGAGGAGACGGTCGGCGTCTGACAACCGCCCTCGCGGGGGTCCGCCGACCCGTCCTCACGGGGGTCCGCCGACCCGTCCTGACGGGGCGCCCGGTACCCCCGGAAGACGGACCCACGGCCGCGTGACGCACGCGGCCGTTCCCGTTTCCCCGGCGGGGGAGTCGTGTCCGAGCGTTGCGGTATGGTGACCGTCCGGCCGCGGGTGTCCGCGGCCCCGATGGCGAGGAGGTGAGTCCCATTACCGCTGTGTCGGCAGGGGTGCTCTCTCCTCGTGACGGCGCGGTACACCGGCAGCGGTGACCGCGGGAGCGCCCTGATGCTTCGCGCTCCCGAAAGGCTTCCGGCTTCCATGCCCACTCCCGTACCGCCTTCCCCCTCCGCCGTCGTCTCCGCCCTCCGTGCCGCCGGGTGCGTCTTCGCCGAGGACGAGGCGGAGTTGATCCTCGCCGCCGCCCGTGTCCCCGGAGATGCGGCCCTCATGGTGGAACGGCGCGCCGCCGGGCTGCCGCTCGAACAGGTCCTCGGCTGGGCCGGATTCCACGGACTGCGCATCACCGTGGAACCCGGGGTGTTCGTGCCCCGTCGCCGCACCGAGTTCCTGGTCGACCAGGCGCTGGCCGCGGCCCCCCACGCGGCCGTCGCCGTGGACCTCTGCTGTGGTTCCGGCGCGCTGGGCGCGGCCCTCGCCGCCGTCCTGGGCGGTGCCGAGGTCCACGCCGCCGACATCGACCCGGTCGCCGTACGCTGCGCCCGCCGCAATCTCGGCGCCTTCGGCGGCCGGGCGCACCAGGGCGACCTGTACGACGCCCTGCCCGCCGGTCTGCGCGGCCGGGTCGACGTGCTGATGGCGAACGTGCCGTACGTCCCGACCGCCGATGTGCCCCTGCTGCCGCCGGAGGCCCGCGACCACGAACCGCTGGTCGCCCTGGACGGCGGCGCGGACGGACTGGACGTGCTGCGCCGGGTGGCCGCCGGGGCGCCCGGCTGGCTGGCGCCCGGCGGCTGTCTGCTGACCGAGACCAGCGAGCGCCAGGCGGCGGACGCGGCCGAGGTGCTGACCCGGGCGGGTCTGTCGACGCGCCTGGCGGTGTCGGAGGAGCTGTACGCGCACGTGGTGATCGGCGTACTTCCCTAGAGTGCACGGCTTCCGGCGCCGCACCCGTCCCGGAAGCCGCTAACCCAGTTCCTGTGCGCGGGCGATGAGCAGGGCGACGTCGTCGTGGTTGTCCGGGTGGTGGAGGGTGCGCAGCAGAAGGTCGCAGACCTCCTCCAGGGGGCGTGCGGGGTCGTCGAGCAGGGACAGCAGGAAGTCCAGGCGTTCGTCCAGCGAGTGGCGGCGGGTCTCGACCAGGCCGTCGGTGTAGAAGACCAGCTCGTCGCCGGGTTCGAAGTCGACGGTGACCGTGGAGAAGCCGACCCCGCCCACCCCGAGGGGCACGCCGGTGGGCAGGTCGAGCAGCTCCGGCGGGCGGCCGGGCCGGACCCGGGCCGGCGGCAGATGGCCGGCGTTGGCGATCCGGCACTGCCGCAGATGCGGGTCGTGGACGGCGTAGACGCACGTCGCGATGGATTGGTCCAGGGCCGACGTGGTCTTGTCCAGGTGCTCCAGCAGCCGGGCCGGGTCGAGGTCGAGCGAGGCCAGGGTGGTGGTGGCGGTGCGCAGCCGGCCCATCGTGGCGGCGGCGCTGATCCCGCTGCCCATCACGTCGCCCACGACGAGCGCGGTCTTGCCGCCGTCCAGCGGGATGACGTCGAACCAGTCGCCGCCGACCTCGCTGGTCGCGCCCGCCGGCTGGTAGCGGGAGGCCACCTCCAGGCCGGTGGTGACCGGCGGATGCCCGGGCAGCAGGCTGCGCTGGAGGGTGAGCGCGGTGTTGCGGGCGTTCTGGTACCAGCGCGCGTTGTCGATCTGCACCGCCGCGCGGGCGGCCAGCTCCCGCGCCAGCAGGACGTCGTCCTCGTCGAACGGCGCCGGGTTCCGGGTGCGCTTGAGGTCGAGCGCCCCCAGCACCTCGCCGCGCGCGATCAGCGGCACCGCGAGATACGAGTGCAGGCCCGCCCGCCCCAGCAGCACGGCCGCCTCGGGAGAGCGGGCGATGCGAGGCAGGTCGTCGTCCTTGACCTGCGGGACCAGCACCGCCTCACCCGTGCGCACACACTCGGTGACCAGGCGGTCGGACGCGTAGCGGGCGATATGACCGGGCGGGTCGGCGGCCCGGACCGCCTCCGTGTCCTCGTCCGGGCGGACCGCGAGCGCCCGGATCACCGCGGACTCCAACGGGCCCAGGGTGCTGGGCCGCCCCTCCACCACCGCGTCCAGCAGGTCCACGGCGGCCACGTCCGCCAGTTCGGGCACGGCGACGTCGGCCAGCTCGCAGGCGGTGCGTTCCAGTTCGAGCGTCGTGCCGATCCGCGTGGAGGCGTCGGCGATGACCGCGAGCCGGCGCCGGGCCGCCTCCGCCTCCACGGAGGCCCGGTGCTGCTCGGTGATGTCGACCAGCGAGACCGCCACACCGAGCACGTTGCCCATGGCGTCCTCCAGCCGGTAGAGCGAGTGGGACCAGGTGTGGTCCGTGTCCGGGTCGGCCGCGGTACGGCCCACGAGCGTGTCGTCGACCAGCGGCACGCCCGTCTCCAGCACTCGCCGGGCGGCGGCCTCCAGCGCGTCGGCGTCCACCCGGGGCAGCACCTCGCGCAGGGTCCGGCCCACGTGTCCGGCGGCCGGCAGACCGTTGATCCTCTCCAGGGCCGGGTTGACCGAGACGAACCGCAGCCGGGTGTCGAGGACGCCGTATCCGATCGGGGACTGCTTCACCATCCGCTCGGACAGCGCCACGTCCTGCTCCAGCCGCCGTAGGGTCGACTGGTCGGCGGCCAGGCCGAGCGCGTACACGTCCCCGCGGTCGTCCAGCAGCCGCATGTTGCGGAACTCCACCAGACGGGTGCTGCCGTCCTTGTGCCGGACCGGGAAGCCGCCGGCCCAGCTCTGCCCGGTGCGCAGTACGTCGGCGAAGAGGTCGCCGACCAGCCGCATGTGCCGTTCGTGCACCATCAGGCGGGCGGCGTACTGCCCGAGGGCCTCCCGCGCGGTGTAGCCGAACAGCTCCTCCGCCTGCGGACTCCACAGGACGATGCGGCCGTCCGTGTCCAGGACCACCGACGCCACGCCCAGCACGTCGAGCAGCCCGCCCGGCCGCAACGGCCCGCGCACGGGCCCGTCGCCCTCGGCCACCGGAGCCTCGGCTGCACTCATGCCACGCACCGCCTTCGCCCGTCCGCACGGCACGTCGTCCCCCGTGCCGACTCCCCTTGTTCTACCGCGCTCACACCGAGTCTCCGCCGCCTTCGCCGTCTACCTCCACCATCTCTCAACACGGAGCCGGGCGTCCGCCGGAGCCGTCACCGGCGGACGCGCGGTGCGGGGCCTGCTGCCGGGACCGTACCGCGCGACCCCGCGGGCCGTGAGAGTTCACGCTCATGTTGCTGCATTGGCCTGTACATGACTATGACGCCACGCCAGACTGTCCGCCGACCGAGTGCCCTCCACCCCCCGTCCAGGAGTCGCCCATGCCCGCGTCCGCCCGGGAACGCCGTCACGCAGTCCTCGCCGGCCTCGTCGCCCTCGCCACCGCCGCCGTCGTGTCCGTCGCCGCGCCCACGCCCGCCACCGCGGCAGGCACCTGGACCGAGACCGGCTCCGACCGCGCCGACCCGCTGACCGAGAGCCAGGGTCTGGCCTCGGTGGAGGTGCCCGCGAACAGCCCCAACCGCTACACCGGCATCGGCACCATCCCCGTCGGCCTGTCCGCCCGGGGCTGGAACCACGTGGGCGACCCCGACGCCACCTACGGCGGCTACTACATCGAGCCCTACCAGCGGGACTCCGGCAACTCGAAGATGTTCCGCGTACAGGCGCCCGGCGGCACCTGGTCGGAGTACGTCCACACGCTCGGCCCGGACGAGGCGCTGAACAACTCGTGGGCGGCCGTCTCGCCCGACGGCCAGTGGATGCTGTCCGGCGAGTGGGGCACGATGACCCGCCTGCTGGTCTTCCCCACCCCGGGCGCCAACCCGTCCACCTCCCCCTCGGCGAACCTCCCGCAGACCGGGACCGTCCGTCTGGACCACGCCGTCCGCGACGTCCAGGGCTGCGACTTCTCCGGACCGACGACCCTGCTGTGCTCCTCCGACGACCCGGACGGCTCGCTCTTCGGCCTCACCAAGCCGCTGCTGCGCATCGACCTGTCGGCCGCCCCGGACGGCACGGACGTCGCCGGCCACGTCACCGCCCTGCGCCAGCTGCCGCTGCGCAGCTCCTGCTCCGGGAACTTCGAGGCGGAGGGCATCGACTACGACCGCCGCAGCGGCGTCCTGCGCGTCATCGTGGTCTCGCCCGGCTTCTGCGTCCTGACGGACAGCAAGACGTACAAGTTCTCCCAGAGCTGAGGTGTGCGCGGCGGCCGGTGATGTTTTCCTGAGGATGGACGCGCTCCGGCGGGATACCCGTTCCACCGCAGCGCGGCTACGAAAGGACAGGCATCAATGACAGACACGGAGCGGTCGCACCCGGAAACCGTCACGGTGGAGCTCAGCGGCTCCGCGGAGGACGCCCGCATCGTCTTCGACGCGCTGAGGTCGTGTTTCGCCTCCGACCGGGGCGCGGACGACAAGCCTCGGCAATTGCACGAGTCGCGCCCCATGGTGTGGCTCGGCACGTACGACGTCGCGGACGCCCGTGCGGGGGACTGCCCGGAGGTCCGCCTGGGTTCGGCCGTCCAGGCGGACGTGCAGGGCGGCCCCTGGGCCGTCAGCCGGTTCCGCACCAAGCTGGACTCGATGTTCACCGTGCAGGAGACCTCCGCGGCCTCCGGCGACCAGGAGCGGGATCTGCACCTGCGCCTGGAGAGCCGCTGACCTCACGAGGCATGCGCCCCGGCCGGCTCGCCGCCGTCCGGGGCGTCCTGCGTGTCCGGCGATCCGCCGGCACCGCCGGTATCTGCGCGCAGATTGTACATACCAGTAGGTACAGAGTGGCTGGTGTCACGTGGGTCCGGTTGTGCAACTAGTTGCATAAAGCGTGGGGCTTCCTCTACAACAAGGGGTGACGACACCGCGCACGGAGGGCCCCCGATGAGCCGTTACCCGCACCTGATGACCCCGCTCGACCTCGGGTTCACCACCCTGCCCAACCGCGTGCTCATGGGGTCGATGCACGTGGGCCTGGAGGAGGCCGAGCACGGCTTCGAGCGGATGGCGGCGTTCTACGCGGCCCGCGCGCGCGGAGGCGTGGCGCTCATCGTCACCGGCGGCATCGCACCCAACGACGAGGGGCGGCCGTACGAGGGCGGAGCCAAGCTCACCACCGAGGCGGAGGCCGGACAGCACCGGGTGATCACCGAGGCCGTGCACCGCGAGGGCGGCCGGATCGCCATGCAGATCCTGCACTTCGGCCGGTACGCCTACCACCGGGACCTGGTCGCGCCGAGCCCGCTCCAGGCGCCGATCAGCCCCTTCGTGCCGCGCGGGATGACCGACGCCGACATCGAGCGGACCATCGGGGACTACGTCCGCGCCGCCCGCCTGGCCCGGCAGGCCGGGTACGACGGCGTGGAGATCATGGGCTCCGAGGGCTACCTGATCAACGAGTTCATCGCCGCGCAGACCAACCGGCGCACCGACCGCTGGGGCGGCTCGTACGAGAACCGGATGCGGTTCCCCGTCGAGATCGTCCGGCGGGTGCGCGAGGCCGTCGGCGAGGACTTCATCGTCATCTACCGGCTGTCCATGCTGGACCTGGTCCCGGGCGGCTCCTCCCTGGAGGAGGTCGTCACCCTCGGCAAAGCCGTCGAGGCCGCCGGGGCGACACTCATCAACACCGGCATCGGCTGGCACGAGGCACGCATCCCGACCATCGCCACCTCCGTGCCGCGCGGCGCCTACACCTGGGTCACCAAGAAGCTGATGGGTCAGGTGTCGGTGCCGCTGGTCACCACCAACCGCATCAACACCCCGGAGCTGGCCGAGGAACTGCTGGCCGGCGGCTACGCCGACATGGTGTCCATGGCCCGCCCCATGCTCGCCGACCCCGACTTCGTCGCCAAGGCCGCCGCCGGCACCCCGGAGGCCATCAACACCTGCATCGGCTGCAACCAGGCCTGCCTCGACCACACGTTCAGCGGGCAGATCACCTCCTGCCTGGTCAACCCGCGCGCCTGCCACGAGACCGAGCTGGTGCTCTCGCCGACCCGGCTGAAGAAGCGCGTCGCCGTCGTCGGCGCCGGGCCGGCCGGGCTCGCCTGCGCGGTCGCCGCCGCCGAACGCGGCCACGCCGTCACCCTGTTCGACGCCGCGAGCGAGATCGGAGGACAGCTGAACGTCGCCCGCAAGGTGCCCGGCAAGCAGGAGTTCGACGAGACCCTGCGCTACTTCCGCCACCAGCTGCGGGCCCACGGCGTCGACGTACGCCTCGGCACCTGGGTCACCGCCGGGACCGTGGCCGGCTACGACGAGGTCGTCGTCGCCACCGGCGTCACCCCCCGCACCCCCGACCTCCCGGGCGTCGACCACCCCCGCGTCCTCGGCTACCTCGACGTACTGCGCGACGGCGCCCCCGTCGGGGAACGCGTCGCCGTCCTGGGCGCCGGCGGCATCGGCTTCGACGTCGCCGAATACCTCACCGACGGCGGCGACAAGGCGCACGAGGACCCGGAGACGTACTTCCGCCAGTGGGGTGTCGACACCTCCTACCGGGCGCCCGGCGGGCTCGCCGCCCCCGAGCGGCCCGCGCCGCCCCGCCAGGTCCACCTCCTCCAGCGCAAGACCACCAAGGTCGGCGCCGGACTCGGCAAGACCACCGGCTGGATCCACCGCACCGAGCTGAAGCACCGGGGCGTCACCATGGTGCCGGGCGTGCGCTACGATCGGATCGACGACGCCGGGCTGCACATCACCGTCGGTGAGGAGAGCACCGTCCTGGAGGTCGACACCGTGGTGCTCTGCACCGGCCAGGACCCGCGCCGCGACCTGTACGACGAGCTGGTCGCCGCCGGGCGCAGCGCGCACCTCATCGGCGGCGCGGACGTCGCGGCCGAACTCGACGCCAAGCGGGCCATCAAGCAGGGCACCGAGCTGGCGGCGGCCCTGTAGCCGAGGCTGTGGGGCGCGCCCGGCGCGCCCGCCGCCCCTCCCTAGGATGAGCCCATGTCACTCCCGCACGCGATCCTCACCGCCCTGCTGGAAAGACCGTCGTCGGGACTGGAGCTGACCCGCCGGTTCGACAAGTCGATCGGCTACTTCTGGTCCGCGACGCACCAGCAGATCTACCGCGAGCTGGGGAGACTGGAGGCGGAGGGCCTCATCCGCGCACTGCCGGCCGAGCAGCCGGCCCGCGGCCAGAAGAAGAACTACGAGGTGCTCCCCGCGGGCCGCGCCGAACTGGCCCGCTGGACCGCCGCCGCGCAGGACCCCAAGCCCCAGCGGGACGTGCTCCTGCTGCGGCTGCGCGCGGCGGCCGTGGTCGGTACGGCGGGCCTGGAGCCGGATCTGCGCCGCCATCTGGAGCTGCACCGGCGGCAGCTGGCCGAGTACCAGGAGATCGAACGGCGTGATTTCCCGCCGGACCGGGACGCTCCCCGGGACCGGCTGCGCCACCTGGTGTTGCGGGCGGGCATCGACCTGGAGACCTTCTGGACCCAGTGGCTCACCCACGCCCTGGCGGAGTTCGCGGAACTGCCGGCGCAGGAGTGCGGCCCCGGGGAGCTGTAGGCGCGCCGCGGGCCTGGGGCGCCTCAGAACCGCCGGGCCGACTCCTGCGCGTGGGCCATGCGCCGCGGGCTCGGGAGCACCGGTTCGTACAGCACCGTCAGCGCGACGACCGCCTCGGTCTGCCCGGTCGGGGGCGGCTGTTCCTCGATCATGTCCAGATCGGTGACCGCGAGTCGCGTGGCCAGCAGCCCGTACGGCAGCGAGTGCTCGGTGTCGTAGGGCTGACCGAGCCGGACCAGCGCGGCGACCGAGTCGACGGGCCGCCGGTGGGTGGGGTCGAGCAGGTCCAGCGGGGCCGCATGACCGGCCCAGCCGCTCCAGCAGCACCTCCACCGAGCGGCGGGCGGTCTACCACCGCCGGGTCGTCCCCGGCGGGACCCTCGACGCAGGGCGGCGCCCGGGTCGCCGCACCCAGCCGCGGGTGATGGTCGAGCGACTCGTCCTCCATGGCGGGGATCACCTCGCGCGCGGCGGCCACCGGAACTCCGCCGATCCGGATCAGCGCGCGCACCAGGCGCAGCCGCCGCGGGTGGTCCTCCCCGTACTCGGCCCGGGTGGCGGAGATCCGGCGTCCGGGCTGGAGCAGCCCTTCGCGCAGGCAGTACTTGATCGTGGCGGTGGACACACCGCTGCGCTCGCTCAGCTCCGCCGGCCGCAATGCTCTTTCCGGGATGCGGATCAACCGCCGGCGGGCCGCACGCCACTGGCTGCCGGCCCTGACCGCGATGCCGCGCATGCCGCTCGCGCGGGACGGCGACAGCGGGCTGCTGGGTCACCGGGGCTGGGCGGCGGCCCCCGCGTGTTCACCGTCACGCAGTACTGGGAGTCGCGCGAGAAGCTGCTCGCCCACGCCTCCGACCGGGCCGGGCAGCACCGCCCCGCGTGGGCGGCGTTCAACCGCCGCGTGCGGGGCGGCAAGGGCGGCGTGGGGATCTGGCACGAGACGTACATCGTCCCGGCCGGTTCGTACGAGTCGGTCTGCATCGACATGCCGCTGACCGGTCAGGGCGCGGCGTGGGGAGCCGAACCCGTGGGCCGGCGCGGGGACCGGGCGGCGCAGCCACTGGCGAGCGGCGCCGCCCGGTCCTCCCCGGACCGGACCCGGTGACGGACGGGTGATGACGCGGCGTGGTGACGGGGCTCAGAGCCGGTACGGCTTCGAGCGGCGGCGCAGCACCCAGCCCGTGGCGACGACGCCGGCGCCGACCAGGGCCCCGCCGACGCCCAGCGTCAGTGGGCCGTAGTCGCGGGCGGCACCGCCGAGGCCGCCCATGACACCCCGGGAGGGTCTGGCGGTGGACGTCGCCGAGATCGTCGGCGAGGTGGAGCCGGAGACGATCACCGACTGGCTTCCCGCGGTGCCGCCGCTGGAACAGACCACCACCACGGTGAACGTTCCCGGGCTCACCCCGGACCAGGCCGCGGACTGGCTGACGGAGGTGCCCGACAGGGCCACCTGCCTGCCCTGGGCGAAGCTCGCCTGACGGCTGGAGAGCAGGGCCGCGGTGCCCCAGCTGCCGTTGATCTGGGTGCACGCGCTGGTGACCACCGAGACCGTGGAGCCGGTGGTACTGACCGAGATCCCCGAGGCGGCGGCGGACGGCCCGGCGAACCCGGCCGGAAGCGCGGCGGCGGCCGCCAGGGTCAGGCCGGAGCGGAGCAGGAGTCGTGAGGTGTGCATGGGCTGGCCTCCGGCGGCACGGTTGGCGGTACGTCCCATGCGCCGCCTGGGGTCGGGAAACGTCCGTGCGCCTCAACCGCAGCAAACGCCGCCCCGGGACCGCCCGCACGCCGGAGACACCCGGCCGGGTGACGGCTGGACCGCCCGGGTGACGCCTTGCCGTCCGCGTGACATCTGGCCGTCCGTGTGACGCCTGGCCGTCCGGTGGGCGGTGGCACGTCGGCCCGGTCCGCCCGTCAGCGGCCCGTGGTCACCGTGCGTTCCGCCGAGTAACCGCCCCACGTTCCGTCCGGCAGCCGCGCCCGCAGCCGCACCCGGTGCTCCTCGCCGGCCGCCGTGCCCGTGTAGAAGCTGTGGTGCGCCCGGCCGCGCGGCGGCGTGCCGCCCCAGACGAGTGAGGTGGCCGCGGCGCCGTCCAGCTGGATCTGGTACTCGGTGACCACACCGCCCGTGCGCGGCGGGTCCCAGGCCAGGTCGATGTAGTAGGCCCCGGCGGACCGGTGGGTGGCGGCGGTGAAGCCGGTGGGCGTGGTGTCCCGGCCGTCGTCCCTGCCCGGGGTGGTCAGGCGGACCCGGGTGCCGGCGGGGGAGAGGTTGTCGGCGGCGTCCCGGGCCCGCACCGTGAAGACGTACCGGCTGCCGGGGCGCAGGCCGGTGACCACCGTGGCGGTCTGACCGCCGCCGACGCTGTGGATCTTCACATCGCCCTGGTAGACCTCGTACGACACGACACCCCGGTCGTCCCGGGACGCGCCCCAGGACAGCTGGACCGCGCGGTTGCCGACGGTCCGCCCGGCGGTGTCCCGGGGCCGGGTCGGCGCCGAGCGGTCCGCCGCCACCGCGGCCGGCGTCCGCGCCCGTACCGGCCGGCTCGGCGGGCTCAGCCGGCCCGCGGTGTCCCGGGCGCGCACGGTGAACGCGTACATGGTGGACGGCCTGAGCCTGGTGACGTCCACCATGTGCTGCGAATCCGCCACGTCCGCCACTTTCGTGGTGCCGCGGTATATCTCGTAGGAGCGGACCCCGGAGCCGTCGGGCAGGGCGTTCCACATGACGTGCACGCTCGTGGCGCTGCCCGCCGTGGCGGTGACCCCGCCCGGAGCGCCCGGCGCCCGCCCCTCGTCCGCCTCGCCGGTCCCGCCCCAGCCGCACGACACGGCGAACAGCAGGGCCCCGCAGGCCAGCACGAGCGGAACGGGAACGCGTCGCACGGCTGGTCCTCCCCGGGGGACGGCGTGAGCAAGCACGGTAAAGGTCCGGACCAATATGGCCCGGCGGGTGCGGCCACAGCAAGGGGGCCGCGTGGGCGACCGGCGCCGGAGTTACGTAAGCTGGACCCCCTCGCGGCTGAACTCCCTTGTCGCTGAGCGGAGTTCAAGCCGATGGCGCGGACACGCTGTCGTCGCCGATCCCGCGCCGGCATGGGCGGCCGGGGGTTCCGGGCAGACAGTGTCCCGCAGCCCCCGGCCCCTGTCATGCGCGGAACCCCGCCTCCTGTACCCCTGTCGACCGCCGCGCGCAACCCGGCCGGCGCCCGGACCCATGGGTTTCCTCGCGGGACAGCCCCGGATGTCCCCTCACCGGGTGTCAGAAGCGTGCTCCATCCGGCCTCTTCGGAGCGGCCCCGACGCCCACTCGTCCGAACGCGCACCACAGTGGGCTAAATGCCCGTTATGTCCCCTAGGAGAGGGTTTCTCATCGTGCGTGTCCCGTCGCTGACGCTGGCCGCCGCCGGCGCCGCCCTGCTCGCCCCCGCGGCCCTGCCCGCCCCGGCCACCGCCGTCCCGCCCCGAGAACGGCCGGCGGTCCACGACGAGGACCTGGTCACCGCCGCCGACCTGCTGGCGCGCACCGACACGTGCACCCAGGTCTCCCGGGGCCGGTACCGCACCGACGCCGACACCGCCCCGACCGTCCCCGTCTGCGGCACCCGGGACGCCGTCTTCTGGAAGGCCGACCTGGACATCGACTGCGACGGCCGGCCCAGCGCGCGCTGCAACCACCGCACCGACCCGCTGTTCGCCCCCACCACCGCCTTCCAGCAGTCCGACGGCCGCCATCTGAGCGCCGCGCGCCTGCCCTACATCGTGGTCCCCGCGCCGAGCAGACGCTGGAACCAGCGCGCGCACGGCGTCCGGGGCGGCTCCGTGGCCGCCGTCGTCTACCGGGACCGGGTGCGGTACGCGGTCGTCGGCGACACCGGCCCGCGCGACATCATCGGCGAGGCCTCCTACGCCACCGCCCGCAGCCTCGGCATCCCGCCCGACCCGCGCACCGGCGGCGTACCCTCCGGCGTCACCTACATCGTCTTCCGCCATTCCCGCGCCACCCCCATCGAGGACCACGCGGCGGCGGTGGCGGAGGGCCGGCGACTGGCCGGCCGCTTCATCGCCGACGACCCGAGGAACTGGCCCTGGCGGGCAGCTTCCGGCCGCCCCCTCGTCCGGTAGGCGCGCACCTCCGTGGCGGTGACGGTGGCGGTGGTGGCGGCGGGGACGCGGGGGGCAGCGGCCGGCCGGGCGGGCGCTTCGTCGCGGGCAGCGGCTCACCGGCCCTGGCGGGCTGCTTCCGGCCGTCTCGCCGTCGTACGGGAGGCGCGCGGGAGGCGTGCGCTTCCGCGGCGCTTCCACGGCGGGGCGGAGGGCCGGCGGACCTGCCCGGCGGCAATGCGTCGCGGGGATGGCGGCTCAGCGGCTCTGCCGTCGCGCGCGACGATGCCGGCCCGCTCGCGGGCCGGTCCCTGTCGTCACACCTTGCGGTAGGCGTACGCCTCCGCCGCCGCCGCTTCCACGGCGTCCAGGTCTCCCCCCGCGGCGGCGGTGACCACCGCGGCCACCGCGCCCTCGACGAACGGGGCATCCACCAGGCGTGTGTCCTCCGGGAGTTCATCGCCCTCGGCGAGCAGCGCCTTCACCGTGAGCACCGCGCTGCCCAGGTCGGTGAGCACCGCCACCCCGGCCCCGCGGTCCACCGACGCCGCCGCGGCGGCGATCAGCTCGGCGCTGGTGCCGAGCCCACCGCCCTCGGTGCCGCCCGCCGGAGCCACCGGCACCGCGGCCGCCCCGCCCGACAGGCCCTTGGCCAGCGCCGCGACCGACGCGGCCACCTCCGCGCTGTGCGACACCAGTACGATCCCGACCGCCCCGTCCTCACTCACCGTCCGCCTCCGCCGTGTCGGCCAGCGCGGCGATCAGCAGCGCCGACGAGGTCGCCCCGGGATCCTGGTGGCCGATGCTGCGCTCGCCCAGATAGCTGGCCCGGCCCTTGCGCGCCTGCAACGGGGTGGTGGCCTGCGCGCCCTCCTCCGCGGCGGCCCGCGCGGCGGCGAAACCCGTCCCGAGCGCGTCCACGGCCGGCACCAGCGCGTCGATCATGGTCTTGTCGCCCGGTGCCGCCCCGCCGAGCGTCATCACCCCGTCCACGCCCGCGCGCAGCGCCTCGGCCAGCTGCTCCGTGCCGACCTCGGCGGCGTCACCGAGCGCCTTCCCGGTCCGGCGCAGCAGAGTGCCGTACAACGGGCCGGACGCACCGCCGACGGTCGAGATCAACTGCCGCCCGGCCACGGTCAGGACGGCCCCCGGAGTCTGCGGGGCCTCCTTCTCCAGGGTGGCCGTGACCGCGGTGAACCCGCGCTGGAGGTTGCTGCCGTGGTCGGCGTCCCCGATGGCCGAGTCGAGGGCGGTGAGCCGCTCCGCCTCGCGGTCGACGGACGCGGCGGTCGCCGTCATCCAACGGCGGAAGAAGTCGGCGTCGAGCACTGGATCTCCTTGCGTGGTAGGACTGCCGGCCGGTACGGCCGGGACGGTGATCGTCTGCTGCCGCCGGCTCACATGCCCCAGCGCAGCGCCGGAGTGCGCACCGGCGCGTCCCACAGCCGCAGCAGCTCCTCGTCGGCCTGGCACAGGGTCACCGACGCGCCGGCCATGTCCAGGGAGGTGACGTAGTTCCCGACCAGGGTGCGGGCCACGACGACCCCCCGTTCGCGCAGTACCCGCTGCACCTCGGCGTGGAAGCCGTACAGCTCCAGCAGCGGCGTGGCGCCCATGCCGTTGACCAGCAGCAGGACCGGGTCGCGCGGCGGCATGTCCTCCAGAATGGCGTTGACCGCGAAGTCGGCGATCTCCCCGGAGGTCATCATCGGGCGCCGTTCCCGGCCCGGCTCGCCGTGGATGCCGATGCCGAGCTCCAGCTCGCCGTCCGGCAGATCGAAGGTCGGACTGCCCTTTGCCGGGGTCGTACAGGCGCTGAGGGCGACGCCGAAACTGCGGGAGTTCGCGTTGACCTGGCGGCCGACGGCCTCGACCCGCTCCAGCGGCTGCCCCTCGGCCGCGGCGGCGCCCGCGATCTTCTCCACGAACAGCGTCGCCCCGGTGCCGCGCCGCCCGGCCGTGTAGAGGCTGTCGGTGACCGCCACGTCGTCGTCGACGAGCACCTTGGCGACCTGGATGCCCTCGTCCTCGGCCAGCTCGGCCGCCATGTCGAAGTTCAGCACGTCGCCGGTGTAGTTCTTCACCACGAACAGCACGCCCGCCCCGCTGTCCACGGCCGCCGCGGCGCGCGCCATCTGGTCCGGCACCGGTGAGGTGAAGACCTCCCCGGGACAGGCGGCGGACAGCATGCCCGGGCCGACGAACCCGCCGTGCAGCGGCTCGTGCCCCGATCCGCCGCCCGAGACCAGTCCGACCTGTCCGGCCACGGGAGCGTCCCGGCGGACGATCACCCGGTTCTCCACGTCGACGGTCAGGTCGGGATACGCGGCCGCGAAGCCGCGCAGCGCGTCCGCCACGACGGTCTCCGGCACGTTGATCAGCATCCTCATGGGGGTCTCCTCGTGAGCTTGGCGCTTAGCCCCAGGACCTGCCGCTTCGCAGGTCACCGGCGTGGAGGGCGGTCTTTGATCCTGGCGGTTCGTGGCGGTCCGTGGCCGTCGGAGGCGGGCCGTGCCGGGCCGGCCGCCGACTCGAGGCCGACCACGGTGACGGGACGTCAGGCGTCGGCGCTCCTTGATCGCCGAATCGGCCGTCCCGTCTATTGGCAGTATCGACCTTGCGGCAGCGAAGGTCACCTGCGGCTGGACGCTTTGACGTTGCGTAGTGCTCCGTGCGCGGTACGCGACGTGCGGCGTCCTGCTGCCGCCGTATGCCGAAGGCCTCCCGGGCGTGCAGCCCGGGAGGCCCGGCGGTGGGGGAGCGGCGGTCAGTAGCCGCAGGCCGTCACCCACTTGTGGGAGGAGATGCGGTCGTTCCACTCCCAGGGGATGTTGCCCTGGCCCCCGTTGGGCGCACAGGTGGAGGCGCCGCGGTAGCTGATGTCCTCGTAGACGCGCACGTCTCCGTAGGCGCCGCCGTAGCCGTTGTTGAACCAGGCCGAGGCCCGGTCGTTCATGTTGAAGCTGCCGTTCGGGCCGCAGGTGCTCCAGTTGGCGTCGTCGCCGCTCCACCCGCAGGAGTGGCCGCCGCGATTGGTGTCCTCCCACACCCAGTAGGCGCCGTCGGCGGCCATGGCTGAGGCGCTCACGGTAGTGGTGCTGCCGGGCGCGGTGTCCGCCGTGGCGGCGCTCGCCGTGGTCAGGGCGGCGGGAACGGTCAGCAGCGGCAGGACGAACGTGCCGGCCAGCAGCATGGTGCGCAATCTACGCATGGGACCCTCCAGAGGTCTGCGTCCTACCCGGTTCGTGTGAGGACGGTGGTGCGGATGGAGAAGGTGGTGCGAGGCGCCGCGCCCTCGGCAGCGCGGCGTTCTGGAACCTCCACCTGTCGACGAGTTCCTCGCGGTACTGCGCGCGGAGCCGTTCGCCGTAGGAGCGGTCCAGAGTTCGGGAGACCCGCGCCAGCGGTGTGCCGGTCGCGCAGGTCGCTTCGGCGACGGCGAGCGCGGTCCCCGCCGCGTCCGCCTCGGACGCCGGCAGGCTCTCGCGGTAGCGGGCCGCCGCCTGCCGTGACTCGTCGGGGCTGGTGTACGGCCGGCCGGCCGCCCGCATGCACGTGGCCCACCGGGCCACGGCGGCCACGTACCGCCGGTCCTGGTGTACGCGCGTCTCCCGGAGGGGACGCAGGTTCATGGTGACGACCTTGACGCGGAACCAGGCCCTGAGATCTCCGTAGAGCGTGCGTTCGGCGTCCGCGATGCAGCCCTCGGTGGAAGCGGTGATCGTCATCTTCGTGGGCGTCCTCGCCGAGAGCCCGACGGGGGAGGGCCCCATCAGCGCGGTACGGGCCGCGGCCCGCGCGGACGGCCGCAACCCGTGGAAGTACCGCTGGTTCGGGTCGTTGCGCCGTGCCTCGGCCCTGAGGCGGTCCTCCCGGCCGCCGTAACCGTGGGCGCGGGCCCACGCGACGTCGTCGACCGCGTACGGGAAGGTCCGCGCGCCCTCGCCGGCAGCCCCGGCGGCCTCCGTGACCTCGTACCGGAATCCCCGCGCGGCCATGCACCGGCTGATCAGGACCTGCTCCGCCCGGGCCAGCACCCGGACCTCCCGCGCGCTCGGTTCGCGGGACGAACCCGCCGGACCCGGCCCGGGCGCCGGACCGCCCGTGGCCGCTCCGCAGCCGCCCAGCAGCAGGACGGCGGCCAGACCGGCGGCCACGGCCCGGGCCGCGCTCGTGGCGGTCGCACGGTGACGACTCATCGGCGAAGACCTCCTCTCGCTCTCGCTGTCGTGGTGCGTGAACCCAGGTCTAGCCGTTGTCCGTTGTTCGCCGTCGGGCCGGTTGCAGTGAACAAACAATTACTGAACAATCCACACCAGAGGGCGGAAAACACTTCGGGTGGGGGAGCCCGAGCAGGGGAAGGGGAGCATGGCCCGCAAGGAGCGTCCGCTGGAGGGGGAAGACGGACCGCTGCTGCGGTTCGCCGCGGCCCTGCGCCGCTTACGTCACGAGGCCGGCTCCCCGCCGTACCGCGATCTGGCGCACCGCGCCCACTACTCGGTGGCCACCCTGTCCGGCGCCGCCTCCGGACGGCGGCTGCCCAGCCTCGACGTCACGCTGTCGTACGTACGGGCCTGCGGCGGCGACCCGAGGGAGTGGGAGGGGCGCTGGCACGCCGTCGCCGTCGAACTCCGCGCCGTGTCCTGCGCCGGCGACCCGGGGGAGCGGAACGGCTTGGAGAAGGGGGGCGGCCCGCACGCACAGCCCTGCCCGGAGGCACCGGCCGGCCCGCTCCCCCGGGGGCCGTACGTCGGTCTGGCGGCCTTCCGCACCGAGGACGCCGACCTGTTCTTCGGCCGCGAGCGTCTGGTGGAGGACCTCCTCGCCACCCTGGCCCGGAGGCGGGCCGTGGCCGTCGTCGGCGCGTCCGGAGCCGGCAAGTCCTCCCTCCTGCGCGCCGGACTGCTGCCGCGCCTGACCCGTGACGAACCGCACCGCAGGGTGCGGGTCCTCACCCCCGGGCCCCACCCACGGGAACGCCTGGAGAGGGCGCTCGCGGCGGAGCGGGGATCCGGGGAATCGGGGCCGGGCTCAGGGCTGGACCCCGGGCCGGTCTCCGGGCCGGGCCAGGGGTCGGCTTGCGGGCCGGGCTCCGAGCTGGAATCCGGGCCGGGCGACGGGTCTGACTCTGGGCTGGGTCACGGGTCGGACTTCGGGCCGGGCCAAGGAGCGGCGTCTGGGCCGGGCCCCGGGCTGGAATCCGGGTTGCAGTCCGGATTGGGTCACGGGTCGGGCTCCGGGTCGGGCCAAGGACCGGTCTCCGGGCCGAGCTCCGGGTCGGTCTCCGGGCCGCGCCAGGGGTCGGGCTCCGGGTCGGTCTCCGGGTCGAGCCCCGGGCTGGGCTCCGGGTCGGTCTCCGGGCCGCGCCAGGGGTCGGGCTCCGGGCCGGTCTCCGGGGCGAGCCCCGGGCCGGGCTCCGGGTCGGGCTCCGGGTCGGGCTCCGGCCCGGGTGAACTGGTGCTGGTCGTGGACCAGTTCGAGGAGGTCTTCACCGTCTGCGCCGACGCCGACGAGCGCGCCCGCTTCATCGCCGCCCTCGTCGAGGAGGCGGAGCGGCCCGGATCCGGCTGCCGGATCGTCCTCGGGGTCCGCGCCGACTTCTACGCCCACTGCACCCGCCACGCCCCGCTCGTCGCCATCCTGCGCGACGCGCAGGTCGTCGTCGGACCGATGAGCGCGGCCGAACTGCGGTGCGCCGTCGTCGAACCCGCCCGGCGGGCCGGCCTGACCGTGGAAGGCGCCCTCCAGGCCACCCTCGTCGCCCACGCTCACGGGCAGGCCGGAGTCCTGCCCCTGCTGTCCCACGCGCTGCTGGAGACCTGGCGCAGGAGGCGAGGCGCCGCCCTCACCCTGGACGCTTTCCACGCGGCCGGTGGATTCGAGGGGGCGCTCGCGCAGTCCGCGGAGAGCCTCTACTCCTCGCTCACCGTCCGTCAGCAGCAGCTGGCCCGGCAGACCTTCGTACACCTCATCGCCCTCGGTGAAGGCACCGAGGACACCAAGCGGCCCGTCTCCCGCGACGAACTCGGCGAGGACGCCGACACCGCGACCGTGCTGGCCCGGGCCGCGGCGCTGCGCCTGCTCACCCTCGACGACGGCCGGGTCGAACTCACCCACGAGGCGCTCATCCGGGCCTGGCCCCGGCTGCGCGGCTGGCTGACCGACGACCGCGAGCGGTTACGGGCCCACCGCCGGCTCACCGACGCCGCCCGCACCTGGGAGACCCTGGGACGGGACCCCGGCGCCCTCTACCGCGGCGCCCGGCTCGCCCTCGCCCGCGACCTCGTCAGCAGCCGCGGGATCCGGCTCGCCCCGACGGAACAGGCCTTCGTCGACGCCGGCACGGCGGCCGAGGCCGCGGCCGGGGACTCCGCCCGGCGGCGCGCCCGACGCCTGCGCTCCCTCGTGGCACTCCTGGCCGTGCTCGTCGTGGTGGCGACCATCGCCACGGTCGACGCCCGCCGGGCCGAGGAGGAGGTCACCCGGCAGCGCAACGCCGCGGTCGCCCGGACCATCGCGGACAGCGCGACGGTACTCGTCAACACCGATCCCGGGCTGGCGGTACAGCTGGGTCTGACGGCCTACCGCCTCGCCCCGACCGCCAGGACGCGCGACGCCCTGGTGAGCACCCTGATGACCACCGTGGCCGCCCATGCCAAGGAGGTCCTCGCCATCGCGTACCGCCCCGACGGGCGTCAGCTGGCGACCGCGAGTGGCGACCACACCGCGCGGCTGTGGCGGGTGCACGGCACCGACCGCCCCGTCGCCGAAGCCACCCTCAGGGGCCACGGCGACGACGTCCGGACCGTGGCCTACCGCCCGGACGGCCGCGCGCTGGCCACCGGGTCCGCCGACGGGAGCGTGCGGCTGTGGGACACGGCCGCGGCCACCCGGCCCGCCCTGCTCGCCTCACTCACCGGGCAGGGAGGAGACGTACGCTCCGTCGCCTACGGCCCGGACGGCCGTACGCTCGCCACCGCCGGCGGCGACGGCAGTGTGGGGCTCTGGGACGTCACCGACCCCACCAGGCCCGCCCTGCTCACGCGGGTGACCGGACACCGTGACGCGGTCCGTGCGGTGGCGTTCAGCCCGGACGGCCGCACGCTCGCCAGCGCCGGCGAGGACGGCGCCGTACGGCTGACCGCCGTCGCGGACCGGCGCCGGCCGCAACGGCTGGCCGTCCTGGACGGCCACGCCACCGGGGCGTTCTCGGTGGCCTTCAGCCCCGACGGCCGCACACTCGCCACGGCCGGCGGCGGGCACGCACCGGTACGGCTGTGGAGCCTCGCCGACCCGCGCCGCCCGGCCCCGCTCGCCGGCCTCTCCGGCCACACCGACGTCGTCGGCTCGGTGGCGTTCAGCCCCGACGGGCGTACCCTCGCCAGCGCGAGCGACGACCGTACGGTGCGGCTGTGGAGCGTGGACCGGCCCGCGCACCCGGCCGCGCTGGCCACACTGACCGGCCACGGCACGGCGGTCAGCTCGGTCGCCTTCAGCCCCGACGGAACCGTACTGGCCTCCGGCGGCTTCGACGCCACCGTCCGGCTCGCCGGTACCGACCGGGCCCGTGTCATCGCGCACGCCTGCGCGCACACCGGCCCCCGCATCACCCGCGCCCAGTGGACCGCCCACCTGCCGTACGTCGCCTACGCGCCCCCGTGCGGCGATCCGGACGGCTCCGGGCCGGTCAGCCGGCCCCGACGCGCACCCGGCGCCGCCGGCGGCCCCGGGCGTCCAGCGGGACGGGGCACGGAGAACTGACCCTCCGGTCCGCCGTCATGCCGTCACGCCGTCACGAGTACGTTGAGGAGAACGATCACGACGCAGGCCGCGACGGCCACCAGCACCACCCAGGGCCACATCGGGTGTTCCTCGGCCGGCTGCGCCTCGGTGGGCTCGCGCACGGTGGCTCCCTGTGAGCGGACGACGGGACTGGACCGCTCCATCGTGGCCGCGCCGGGACGCCTTTTCAGTCGGGGTGGCCACCGGCCCCGGGGTGGAGTTTTCTCCCCCCGGGACCCGCCCTCGCGGCCGGCAGCGGCCCGGCATCGCCCGAGCCGTCCGGGGAACTCGGCGGTCCGGAACACGGGGCCGCCGTCGGGCGGAGGAGGTGCCGTTGCCGTGGACGACTGGGAGATGTGGGAGATGCACGACGAGGTACAGCTGTCACCGCGCGAGCGGCTCGCGCTGGTGCAGATCGAGTCGAGACTCCGGCAGGACCGCCGGTTCGCGCGCCGGATGGGCTGCCCGCGCGGTCCGGGATGGCTGCCGGCGGCCGTCGTGCTGCTGACGGCCGCGTCGGTGTTCGTGGCCGTCATGGGCATCCGCACCTCGGACCCGGCGCTGCTGTGGTGCTTCGCGGCGCTGTGGCCGCTGACCCTCTTGCAGGTGTTCCGGCTGCTGTGCCGGGCCACCCGCCCCCGGACCCGCTCCGGCGCCCGGGTCACCCCCTGGCTCTGATCCCCGGCAACGGAAAAGCAGGCCCCGGCAACGGAAAGGCAGGCCCCGGCAACGGAAAGGCAGGCCCGAGCAACGGAAAGCGGGGCCGGGCGACCTGCCCGGCCCCGCCTCCTTCCGCCCAGGACGGCGTCGCGTCAGCTCTCCTTGCCCCGCCCCGACAGCGCGTCGCGCATCCGGTCGACCAGGCCGGCACCCGGGGCGAGCAGCTTGTTGGCCGGGGGCTTGTCCGGCGCCGCCGGGTGCGGCCGGGTCGGCGCCGTCTTCTTGGCCCGGCGCACCTTGTCGCCGAGGGTCATCAGCGCGTCGGGGGAACAGGCCGCCTCCAGACGCGGGAAGAGGTTCTGCTCCTCGTCGGTCACATGGGAGCGGATCTCGGTCATCAGCTGCGCCATGAGCGTGTCGAACCGGGGGTCGTCGGCCTGACAGCCCTCCAGGTCCTTCATGATCTGCTCGGCCTTCGCGTGGTCCTCCAGCTCCTTGTCGGCCAGGGCGTCCCCGCCCGTGAGGTGCTCGCGCACCGCCGGGTACAGATAGGCCTCCTCGGCGACGGAGTGGCGGACCAGCTCGATCGTGGCCTGGTCGGCCAGGTTCTTGCGTTCGCTGGAACCGGGCGGCAGCGCCTCGATCCGGCCGAAGAGCTCCTCTACCTCACGGTGGTCGGTGGTGAGCTCCTGGATGACGTTTCCGCCGTGACCCATCGTCGTACCTCCTGAATGACACGCGGCGGCCCGTGAGCGGCCGGCCGTCGTCCGGCCGGGTGCCCCGACGACGGTGGGCTACACGGCCCGCCCCGCCCGGCCACCGCATCGGGTGGCGGGTGTCGGCCATCCGGCCCGCTCCGGACAGCGCCTCCTCCCGCGGTGCCGCATGATCCGCTGCGGACGGCCGCGCGCGGGTGCGCCCACCGGGCGGGGGCCCCGGCCCGCGCCCGACGGTGAGCACCCACGGACCGGCCTCCCGGACCACCCCGGCGGCACCCACGGACCACCCCGGCCGCGAGTCGTCTGCAAGTTCTGAACCCGTCTTCGGGAGCCGCTGCTTGCCCGCCGTACCGCCGAGCGCGCGAGGCGGCGTGCGCGGTGCGGCCGGGCCGGAGGGGTCTCCGACGGTCTCCGGTGACAGCTCCCCGCACAGACCGGCTTGCCGGCGCGGCGACGGGGCCCGGACATCGTCGTGCAGGAGCCTTCCCGCCGTGCTACACGGGGCGCCGGAGTCGCGCGAGCACCCGTGATCCGGGACAATCAGAATCCAACGCGTGAACCCAACTGGCAGGGGAACCCAGCTGCCAGTGCCGTCCAGCAAGCGGCGGCCGACCAGGGCGGTCCTCCGGATGAGCGGGGACCCGGCCCTCCTCCTTCCCTTCTCTCCCAGCGGGCCGACGACGTCGGACCCGGCGACGCAGTACGCGCCAACGCCCGGCCAGGGCGTCTTCGCGGCGCGAACGACGTGGACGAAGGAACAGTCCCATGACTGCTGAGACACCGTTCTCCTGGCGGCGCGCCCTCGTGACCGGCGGCGCCGGTTTCCTCGGCTCCCATCTGTGCGAACGGCTGCTGGATTCGGGCGTCGAAGTCGACTGTGCCGACAACCTGGCCTGCGGCCGGCGCGAGAACGTCGCGCACCTGGAGGACCGGCCCGGATTCCGGTACGTGCACTGCGACGTCTCCGCGGCCGAGTGCACCGCACTGCTGCCGGGCCCCTACGACCTGGTACTGCACTTCGCCTGCCCGGCCTCACCCGCCGACTACCTGCGGATGCCCCTGGAGACGCTGGACGTCGGCAGCCTCGGCACCCGCAACACGCTGACCATCGCCGAACGCGACGGCGCCCGCTTCCTGCTGGCCTCCACCTCCGAGGTGTACGGCGACCCGCTGGTGCACCCGCAGCACGAGGGCTACTGGGGCAACGTCAACCCGGTCGGGCCGCGCAGCGTGTACGACGAGTCCAAGCGGTTCGGCGAGGCCCTGGTGACCGCGCACGCCGGCACCCGGGGGACGAACGCCGGGATAGTACGGCTGTTCAACACCTACGGGCCGCGCATGCGGGCCCACGACGGCCGCGCGGTACCGACGTTCATCTGCCAGGCCCTGGCCGGCGAACCGCTCACGGTGACCGGCGACGGCAGCCAGACCCGCTCGCTGTGCTACGTCGACGACACCGTCGACGGCATCCTCCGGGTGGCCGCCAGCCGCTCCGTACGGCCGGTCAACATCGGCGGCAGCGACGAGATCACCGTTGCCGGCCTGGCCCGCCGGGTGGTCGCCCTGACCGGTTCCCGCTCGCCGATCGCGTTCATAGACCGGCCCGTCGACGATCCCGGCCGGCGCCGCCCCGACACCACCCTGGCGCGCGAACTGCTCGGCTGGTCCCCGCAGATCCCCTGGGAGGAGGGCCTGAAGCAGACCATCGCCTACTTCTCCGCCCTGCCCCCGGAACCGGCCTCGCGCGCGGAGGTCCCGGCCCCGCAGTCCTGACCCCCGCCCCCGGCCCTGGAGACAGCGCATGCACGTCCTCGGAATCAACGCACTCTTCCACGACCCCGCCGCCGCCCTGATCACCGACGGCACGGTCGTGGCGGCAGCGGAGGAGGAACGCTTCTCACGCCGCAAGCACGGCAAGCGCCCCGTTCCCTTCTCCGCCTGGGAGCTGCCCGAGCAGTCGGCCCGCTGGTGCCTGGCACAGGCCGGCCTCACCCCGGCCGACCTGGACGCCGTCGCCTACTCCTACGACCCCGCGCTCGCCCGTCCCGCCGAGCGGATGGGGCTGCACGACCCCTGGGACCACCTGCGCCAGGAATACGCCCGCCGGGCCCCGGAGTTCCTCGCCGAGGCCCTGCCCGGACTCGACCCGGCGAAGGTCAGGTTCGTCCCGCACCACGTGGCCCACGCCGCCTCCGCCGGGGCCGTCTCGCCGTACCCGGACTGCGCCGTCCTCGTCCTGGACGGCCGCGGCGAGTGCGGCTCCCATCTGGCCGGCCGGTACACCGGCCGCGAACTGACCGTCCTCGCCACCCAGGAACTGCCCGACTCCCTCGGCCTGTTCTACGAGGACCTCACCCAGCACCTCGGATTCCTGCGCAGCAGCGACGAGTTCAAGGTCATGGCCCTCGCCTCCCACGGCACCCCGCGCTTCGCCGGCCGGCTGCGCGAGTACGTCCACGCCGAGGACGGCGGCGGCTTCCGGGCCCGCCCCGTGCCCTGGGCGGAACTCGTCCCGCCGCGCCCCGCCGGCGGCGCCTGGGACCAGGACCACGCCGACCTCGCCGCCAGTGCCCAGCTCTGTTTGGAGGAGGCCATGCTGGTCCTCGCCCGGTGGCTGCGCGAGCGCACCGGCGAGGACGTGCTCACCCTGGCCGGCGGGGTGGCGCTGAACTGCGTGGCCAACACCCGGCTGTGGCGGGACAGCGGCTTCGCCCACGTGTGGGTGCAGCCCGCCGCCGGTGACGCCGGCACCGCCCTCGGCGCGGCGGCGCACGTCGCCGGGCAGAAGGACACCCTGGAGCCGATGCCGACCGCCGCGCTCGGCCGCGGCTGGAGCGACACCGAACTGCGGGAGTGGCTCGACCGGGCGGCCGTACCGTACGACGAGCCCGCCGACATCGCCGAGACGGCCGCCGAGGCGCTGGCCGCCGACGGGATCGTGGCCTGGTTCCAGGGCCGCAGCGAATACGGCCCCCGCGCGCTCGGGCACCGCTCACTTCTCGCCCACCCGGGGCGGGCCGCCAACCTGGAGCGGCTCAACGCCGTCAAGGGACGCGAGGAGTTCCGGCCCGTCGCGCCCATGGTCCTCGCCGAACGCGCGGCCGAGATCTTCGACGGGCCGCTGCCCAGCCCCCACATGCTCTTCGTCCACGACGTGGCCCCCGACTGGAGGGCCCGCATCCCGGCCGTGGTCCACGTCGACGGCACGGCCCGCATCCAGACCGTGGACCGGGACCAGGAGCCGCTGGTGGCCCGGATGATCGAGGGTTTCGAACGGCGCACCGGACTGCCGGTGGTGGTCAACACCAGCCTGAACACCGCCGGCCGGCCCATGGTCGACGACCCCAGGGATGCCCTGGAGTGCTTCGGCTCGGCCCCCGTGGACCTGCTGGTGCTCGGCCCGTTCGCCGTCCGCCGAGGGAAGGCGTTCGCATGAGCGACGCACCCGCCTACACCGTCGTCGTCCCGACCATCGGCCGCCCCTGCCTCGCCGAGTGCCTGCGCGCGCTCGCCGCGGCCGGCGACCATCCGCCGCACGAGGTGGTCGTCGTGGACGACCGGCCCGCACCCGACGGCGGCCTGCCGCTGGAGCCGGCCGGGCAGCTCCTCGACCGCGTCCGCACCCTGCGCACCGGCGGCCGCGGCCCGGCCGCCGCCCGCAACGCCGGCTGGCAGACCGTCCGTACGCCCTGGACGGTCTTCCTGGACGACGACGTCCAGGTGCTGCCCGACTGGTCCCGGCGGCTCGCCGAGGACCTGCGGGAGGCCGGCCCCGAAGTCGGCGGCATCCAGGGGCAGTTGCGTGTCCCCCTGCCCCCCGACCGCCGGCCCACCGACTGGGAACGCACCACCAAGGGCCTGGAGAACGCCGCCTGGGCCACCGCCGACATGGCCTACCGCACCGAGGCACTCAAGCGGACCGGTGGCTTCGACGAACGCTTCCCGCGCGCCTTCCGCGAGGACGCCGACCTCGCCCTGCGCGTCCAGCGGGCCGGCTGGTCCCTGGTCCGGGGCGAACGGGTCACCCGGCACCCCGTCCGCCCGGCCCACTGGTGGGCCTCGCTGCCCGTGCAGCGCGGCAACGCCGACGACGCCCTGATGAACCGGCTGCACGGCCGCGACTGGTGGGACCGCGCACAGGCGCCCCGCGGCCGGCTGCCCCGCCACCTCGTCGTCACGGGAGCCGCCCTCGCCGCCGCCTCCTGCGCCCTGACCGGGCGGCGCCGGGCCGCGACCGCCTGGGCGGCGCTGTGGACCCTGGGCACCACCGAGTTCGCCCTCGCCCGCATCCTGCCCGGCCCGCGCACCGCCCGTGAGATCGCCGGGATGCTCGGCACCAGCGTGCTCATCCCGCCCCTCGCCGTCCGGCACTGGGTGCGCGGCGTCGTCCGCCACCGGCACGCCGAACCCCTGGGAGGTGCCGCGTGAACAGGCTGTCCGCCGTCCTCTTCGACCGCGACGGCACCCTCGTGCGGGACGTGCCGTACAACGGCGACCCCGGCCGGGTCCGGCTGCTGCCGGGCGCCGCCGCGGCCGTCGCGCTGGCGCGGTCCGCCGGGCTGCCGACCGGGGTCGTCAGCAACCAGTCAGGCATCGGGCGCGGCCTGCTCACCGTCGAGCAGGTGCTCCGCGTCAACGCCCGTGCCGACGAGCTGCTGGGCGGACTGGACACCTGGCTGTTCTGCCCGCACGCCCCCGACGCGGGCTGCGCCTGCCGCAAACCCCGGCCCGGCATGATCCGCACCGCCGCCGCCCGGCTGGGCGTCGAGCCCGCCGGGTGCCTGGTGATCGGTGACATCGCCGCGGACGTGCTGGCCGCCCGCGCGGCGGGCGCCCGGGGCGTGCTCGTCCCGAACGCGGCCACGGCACCGGCGGAGGTGGCACGATTCGCCATGGACAGCGCCCCCGACGTACTCACCGCCGTACGCGCGGCACTGGCGGAGGCCGGCCTCCCGCCCGGGAGCCGGACGTCCGCGCATGGGAGCCGGACGTCCGCGACCGGAAGCCGGCCGTCCGCGACCGGAAGCCGGCCGTCCGCACGGGGCCCGGCCACCGGCCGCGCCCACACCCGGACACCCTGGCACGACACCGCGACTCCGGGGGCCCGAACGACTCCGGGGGCCCCAACGACTCCTGCGGTCCCCACGACCCCTTCGGTCCCCACGACGCCCGAGGCCGCCGCGACATCCACCCCTGCGGCTTCTGTGGCCCTTGAGGCCGCCCGGACACCCGCTCCTGCAACTCCTGTGGCGCCTGCGGCTGCCGCGACACCCGCCCCTGCTCCTGCGGCTCCCGCCAACCGCAGCGCTCCCACGGTTCCTGCGGCTCCCACGGCCACCACCGTCTCGGCGGCTCCCGCGATCCGCTCCGCCCCAGCGGCCACCGCGGCCCCAACGGCCCCCACAGCGCCCGGAGTCCCCAAGGCCCCCAAGAGCGGACGGTCGGCCGGCGTGGCGCACGCGGCCCCCGTGCCCGCAGCCCCCGTGGCGCACGCGACCCGCGCGCAAGCGGCCCCCGTGCCCGCGCCTCCCGCGGGGAGGCGGTCGCGGTGAAGGCCCTCGTCGTCCGTCTCGACAGCTTCGGCGACGTCCTGCTCGCCGGCCCCGCCGTACGCGCCGTCGCCGCCCACGCCTCCCACGTCACGATGCTCTGCGGCCCGCGCGGCGCGGACGCCGCCCGGCTGCTGCCCGGTGTCGACGAGGTGCTGGAGTGGGCGGCGCCCTGGGAGGGCTTCGACCCGCCCCCGGTCGTCCCGGCGGACGTCGACGCCCTGCTGGGACGGCTGCGCGCCGGCGCCTACGACACCGCGCTCGTCCTCACCTCCTTCCACCAGAGCCCGCTGCCCACCGCGCTGCTGCTGCGGCTCGCGGGCGTCGGCCGGATCGGCGCGGACAGCGTCGACCACCCCGGCCGGCTGCTCGACGTACGCCACCGGCGGCAGGAGGGCCGGCACGAGGCCGAGGCGGCCCTGGAGACGGCCGCCGCCCTGGGCTTCCCGCTCCCGGCCGCAGACGACGGCCGGCTGCGCGTGCTGCCGCCCCCGGACACCGGCGGCCTCACCGGCCACGGCCCCTACGTCGTCCTGCACCCCGGCGCCAGCGCCCCCGCCCGCGCCTGGAGCCCCCACCGCTGCGCGGAGGCCGTCGCCCTGCTCACCGACGCCGGGCACCGCGTCGTCGTCACCGGCGGCCCCGGCGAGACGGCCCTGACCCGGCAGGTGAGCGGCGATCTCGCCGTGGACCTCGGCGGCCGGACCTCCCCCCGCACCCTCGCCGGCGTACTGCGCACGGCCGACGCCGTGATCAGCGCCAACACCGGCCCCGCCCACCTCGCCGCCGCCGTCGGCACACCGGTCGTCTCCCTGTTCGCGCCGGTCGTGCCGGCCGGCCGCTGGGCGCCGTACGGCGTCCCCGTCATCGTGCTCGGCGACCAGTCGGCGCCCTGTGCGGACACCCGGGCCCTCACCTGCCCCGTGCCCGGCCACCCCTGCCTGGACGAGGTCACCGGACAGGACGTGGTGCGCGCGGTGCACAAGCTCATCCAGGAGCGGCAGTCATGAACATCCTCGTCTGGCACGTGCACGGATCCTGGCTCACCGCCTTCGTGCAGGGCCCGCACACCTACCTGGTCCCGGTCACCGAGGACCGCGGCCCCGACGGGCTCGGCCGGGCCGTGACCTGGGACTGGCCCGCGACCGTCCGGGAACGCACTCCGGCCGAACTGCGGGACACCGACATCGACCTGATGGTCCTGCAACGCCCCCACGAGATCGGCCTGGCCGCGCGCTGGACCGGCCGCACACCCGGCGTGGACGTGCCCGCCGTGTACGTCGAGCACAACAGCCCCGACGCCTCACCCGAGCGGCAGCCCCACCCGCTGGCCGGGCAGTCCCGGATCCCGGTCGTGCACGTCACCCACTTCAACCGGCTGATGTGGGACAACGGCCGGGCCCCGGCCGAGGTCGTCGAGCACGGCATCCTCGACCCCGGCCCGCTGTGGACCGGCACCGAGCCGCGCGCGGCCGTCGTGGTCAACGAACCGGTGCGCAGGGGGCGTACCACCGGCACCGACCTGCTGCCCCGGTTCGCCCGCTCCGCGCCCCTGGACGTCTTCGGGATGCGCACCGAAGGGCTCGCCGAGCACCTCGGCCTGCCGCCCGGGCGCTGCCGCACCCGGGACCTGCCACAGCGCGAACTGCACCGCGAGATGGCCCGCTGCCGTCTCTACCTGCACCCCGTGCGCTGGACCTCGCTCGGCCTGTCCCTGCTGGAGGCCATGTTCCTCGGCATGCCCGTGGTCGCCCTGGACACCACCGAGGTCCGCGAGGCCGTACCCGACGGCGCCGGGGTGGTCTCGAACCGCCTCGACGTACTGGAGGACGCCGTACGGGCCCTCCTCGCCGAACCCGAGCTGGCCCGCCGCACCGGCGCGGCGGCCCGGGCGGCGGCCCAGGCCCGCTACGGAGAGCGGCGCTTCCTGGACGACTGGGAGCGCCTGATCAAGGAGGTCACCCGATGAGCCGCATTCCGCACACGGCCGGGCGCGTCGCCATGGTCTCCGAGCACGCCAGCCCGCTGGCCGCGCTCGGCGGACCGGACGCGGGCGGCCAGAACGTGTACGTGGCGCAGGTCGCCCGGCAGCTCGCCAGAAAGGGATACCGGGTCACGGTGTACACCCGGCGGGACTCCGCGGGCCTGCCGGACCGGGTGACCCTCATCGACGGCGTCCAGGTGGTGCACGTGCCCGCCGGGCCGCCCGCACCCGTCCCCAAGGATGAACTCCTGCCGCACATGGCCGAGTTCGGGAACTTCCTGGCCCGGCAGTGGACACAGAGCCCGCCCGACGTGGTCCACGCCCACTTCTGGATGTCGGGCCTGGCCGCCCTGGCCGGCACCCGGGAACTCGGCATCCCGGTCGTGCAGACCTACCACGCGCTCGGCACGGTCAAGCAGCGCTACCAGGGCACCGCCGACACCAGCCCGCCGCAGCGCCTCGCCATCGAGGAGGCCATCGGCCACGAGTGCGCCCGGATCATCGCCACGTGCAGCGACGAGGTGGCCGAACTCAAGGCCATGGGGCTGGCGGAGGACCGGATCAGCGTGGTGCCCTGCGGGGTGGACCCCGACCAGTTCGCGCCCGTCGGCCGCCCGCGCCGGGCCGGTGCCCGCCGGCGGTTGCTGGCCGTCGGCCGGCTCGTCCCGCGCAAGGGCTACGACCGCGCCATCCGCGCCCTGGCCGGCGTCCCCGACGCCGAACTCCTCATCGCCGGCGGCCCGGAGGCCGACCTGCTCGGCACCGAACCCGAGGCCGCGCGCCTCTACGGCACAGCCGCCGAACTCGGGGTCGCCGACCGGGTCACCCTGCTCGGCGGGGTCAGCCGGGCCCGCATGCCCCGGCTGATGTCCAGCGCCGACCTGGTGCTGTCGCTGCCCCGGTACGAGCCGTTCGGCATCGTCCCGCTGGAGGCCATGGCCTGCGCCACCCCGGTCGTCGCCACCGCCGTCGGCGGCCAGCTCGACACCGTCGTGGACGGCACCACCGGCGTCCTCGTCCCGGCCGACGACGACCACGACCTCGGCGCGGTCGTCCGTGGCCTCCTCGCCGACCCCGACCGGCTCGCCCGGTACGGGGCCGCCGGCCGGGAACGGGTCCTCAGCCACTACACCTGGGACCGGGTCGCCGACGGTGTGGCAGCGGTGTACGGCGCCGTGTCCCGCGTCCGCTCGCTCTCGGGAGTCGTCCGATGAAGACCGCCACCGGCACCACGCACGGGACCACGCACGGCACCAGCGTCAACGACACCACCCACTGCGACGACCTGACGAAGGCCCTGGAGACGTTCCGCGACAACGGTCCGCTCCTCGAACGCTGGGGCACCGACCTCGCCCGCCGGCTGGGCTCCGGCGCCCGGCTGCTCGTCGCGGGCAACGGCGGCAGCGCCGCGCAGGCACAGCACCTCACCGCCGAACTCGTGGGCCGCTACCGCGACGACCGGCCGCCGTTCTCCGCGGTCGCCCTGCACGCCGACACCTCCTCCACCACCGCGATCGCCAACGACTACGGCGTCCAGGAGGTGTTCGCCCGCCAGACCGCTGCCCACGGCCGCCCCGGCGACGTCCTGCTGCTGCTGTCCACCAGCGGGGCGAGCGCCAACCTGCTGGCCGCCGCCGAGCGCGCCCACCGCCTGGGCATGACGGTGTGGGCGCTGACCGGACGGGCCCCCAACCCGCTGCACCTCGGCGCGGACGAGGCCCTGTGCGCCGACGCCCCCGTCGCCGCCACCGTCCAGGAACTGCACCTGGTCGCCGTGCACATGCTGTGCGAGGCCTTCGACCGGGCCGTCGCGCGCGGTGAGGCCGACCACCGGGCCGACGGCGACGGTGCCGACGGCAAGCCCTCGGCCGACGGCAGGCCGGGTGTCGTCGGCCGGCTCGTGGGCCGCGCCCGCACCGTCGGCCGTGCCGCGTCCGGCGCGCCCGCAGCCCCCACGGAGGGACACGCGTGAACGCCTCGCACACACCCCTGGTCGTCGTGGGCGACGCCCTGCTCGACCACGACCTGTGCGGCCGGGCCGAACGCCTGGCCCCGGACGCCCCCGTACCCGTCGTCCACGGCACCCGGCGCAGCTCCCGCCCCGGCGGAGCCGCCCTCGCCGCCTGCCTCGCGGCGGCCGACGGACGTCCCGTCACCCTGGTCACCGCCCTCGGCACGGACCCCGCCAGCGACACCCTGCGCGAACTGCTGGCCGGCCGGGTCGACCTGGTGGAGGTGCCGCTGGAGGGCACCCTCAGCAGCAAGACCCGCGTCCTGGCCGGAGACCGGCCGCTGCTGCGCCTCGACGACGGCGAGGGACACGCCCGCGAGGCCACCCAGGAGGCGGTGTCCACGATCGCGGCGGCCGACGGCGTTCTCGTCGCCGACTACGGCCGCGGCACCGCCGACGTCCTCCGGGACGCGCTGGCGCACACCGCGGCGCCCGTCGTCTGGGACCCCCACGTCCGCGGCCGGCCCCCCGTGCCCGGCGTCCGCCTGGTCACCCCCTCGGCACAGGAGGCACGCGCCTTCGCCCGCCGGCTGGCCGACGGCGACGACGCCGGCGACGCGGCCGGACTGCGCACCGCCGCCCGGGACGCTCGCGCCCTGGTCGCCGCCTGGCAGGCGCAGGCCGTCGCCGTGACCCTCGGCGACCGCGGCGCCCTCCTCTCCCACGGCGAGACCCCGCTGCTCGTGCCGACCCCGGCCGCCGCCTCCGGCGACCCCTGCGGCGCCGGCGACCGGTTCGCCTCCGCCGCCGCCGGTCTGCTCGCCGACGGCGCCCTCACCGAGGCCGCCGTCCAGGCCGCCGTCCACGCCGCCACCCGCTACGTCGCCGAGGGCGGCGCCCGCGCGGTCACCGGTCCCGACCGGCCCGAGGCGGCCGCCGAGCCCCCGGCCGACGGCGACACCACCGCCGACGCCGTGCGCACCGCCGCCCGCGTCCGGGCCGCGGGCGGCACCGTCGTCGCCGCGGGCGGCTGCTTCGACCTGCTGCACGCCGGGCACGTCGCCCTGCTCCAGGCCGCCCGCCGGGCCGGTGACTGCCTGATCGTCTGCGTCAACTCCGACGACTCGGTGCGCCGCCGCAAGGGCGACGGCCGGCCCCTCGTCCCGGCCGCCGACCGGGTGCGGGTGCTGCGCGCCCTGGAGTGCGTGGACGCGGTCGCCGTCTTCGACGAGGACACCCCCGAACGCATCCTCGGCGACCTCCGCCCTCACATCTGGGCCAAGGGCGGCGACTACGCCCGGACCCGGCTGCCCGAACAGCCCCTCGTGGAGAGCTGGGGCGGCCAGGTCCTGCTCCTGCCCTACCTCGACGGCCGCTCCACCACCGTCCTGGCCCGCCGCGCCGCCCGGACACCGACCCCGGGCTCCCCCAGATGACCTCCACGGCCCCTTCCTGCGCCCCGCGCGTCTCCGTCCCGCTGGGAGCCCGCGGCCTCTCGTGCACGGCCGGCCCGCCGGGAGGCCTCGGCTGCGGTACGTTCCTGGAGCCGGCGGGCGTGTCCGGCGCGCGGTCCTCCCGTGCCCGACGCGCGGCCGCCCTCCCGGCAGGTGCCGGGTCCGGCGCCCGCCGGGGAATGTCGGAGGCGAGCACCACAGAGCTCCCGCGCACGCCCCGCATGCCCCCTGCGGTAGGACCGGCGCTCGGCGACCGGCCCGGCCCGCCGGGATGCGCCGGCCTCGGCATCCGCCGCCGGCCGGCGGAGATGACCGGCGGGCGCCCCCCACGGGGCCGGCGCGCGCTCGGCCCGGCGCGTGGGCTGTCCGCCCCGCCAGGTGTCCGACGGGCGACTGTCCCGCCAGGGGACGGGTGGCGGGTGCCCGGGCGGCGGCCGTCGGTGCCGGGCGCGGCGGTCGCCGCCTGTCGCCCGCCGTATCCACGTCCGTGTCCACCCCACTGCCCGGTCCGGGGCGCTGGATGTCCGACTCGCCAAGTCGCCGGTGCGCGGCGGTCGCCGCCTGTCACCCGCCGTGCCCACGCCTGCGTCCACCACTGCCCGCTCCAAGGCGTGGGCTGTCCGCCTCGTCAAGTGGCCGGTGCCCGGGCGGCAGTCGGAGCCGGGCCCGGCCGTGTGCGGCGGTCGCCGCCTGTCGCCCGCCGTATCCACGCCCGCGTCCACCACTGCCCGCTCCAAAGCGTGGCCTGTCCGCCTCGTCAAGTGGCCGGTGCCCGGGCGGCAGTCGGAGCCGGGCCCGGCCGTGCGCGGCGGTCGCCGCCCGCTGTCCGCCGGATCCACGTCCCCGTCCCTCACCCCGACTCCGTCCCCGTTCCCTTCCCCGACCCCGCGGGATCCACGTCCCCACCCGCCGGAGGGTTTCCTCGGTGAGCACTGAGCACTTCGCGAGCCCCCCCGACGCGCCACGCGTCCTGGTCCTGCGTGCGCTGGGCCTAGGTGACCTGCTGGCCGGCGTGCCCGCGCTGCGCGGTGTCCGCCGGGCCTTTCCCGGGCACCGGATCGTCCTCGCCCAGCCGCCGGGCCTGACCGAACTCGCCCTGGCCACCGGGGCGGTCGACGCCGTGTTCCCGGCCGGGGCACCGGGCCGGGCCGTCCCGGCGCTCACCCACTGGTCGGGCCCGCCCCCCGACGTGGCCGTCGACCTGCACGGCAACGGCCCCGAGAGCCGCGACGCGCTGGCCGCCCTGCGTCCGCGCCGGCTCCTCGCGCACGCCTGCCCGGACGGGCCGCCGTGGCGGGGACACCTCAACGAACGCGACCGCTGGTGCGCCTTCCTGCACGGGTACGGCATCCCGGCGGACCCCCTCGACCTGCGCCTGCCCCGGCCCACCACGCCGTCCCCGGCCCCGGGCGCGGTCGTCGTGCACCCCGGGGCCGCCTCGGGCTCGCGCCGCTGGCCGGGGGAGCGGTTCGCCGCCGTCGTACGGTGCCTGCGGGCGGCCGGACACCACGTGGTCCTCACCGGCGGCCCCGGCGAGGACGCCCTGGTCCGCTCGGTCGCCGAACGCAGCGGCCAGCGCGCCGGTGACGTGCTGACCGGCGGCCTGCCGTTCGCCCGGCTGTCCGCGCTGATCGCCGAGGCGTCCCTGGTGCTCAGCGGCGACACGGGCCTCGCCCACCTCGCGGTGGCCCACGGCACCCGCTCGGTCACCCTGTTCGGGCCGGTCTCCCCGCGCCTGTGGGGCCCGCCACCCGGCCCGGACCACTTCGCCCTGTGGAAACCCGGGCCGCCCGGCGACCCGCACGGCCGCACCCCGGACGCCCGCCTGCTGCGCATCGGCACCGGCGAGGTCGCCGCGGCCTGTCTGATGCTGCTGCGGGACGTCCGCGGCCGGCAGCGGCACAACGGGGAGGTCGCGCATGTCCACTGAGCAGGCACCCGGCCGTGTCCGCACGGCGCCCGCCGACGGCGATCCCCGGGTCACCGTCGCCGTCATCACCCGGGACCGCAGCGCGAGTCTGCTGCGCACCCTGGACGCCCTGGCCGCGCTGCCGGAACGGCCGCCGGTCGTAGTCGTCGACAACTCCCGTGACGACACCACCTACCGGGCCGTGTCCGGCCATCCGGCGATCACCCGCCTGCTGCGGCCCGCCGCCAACACCGGCGCCCTCGGCCGCAACCTGGCCGCCCGGCACGCCCGCACCCCCTACGTCGCCTTCAGCGACGACGACTCCTGGTGGAGGCCGGGCAGCCTCGCCCGGGCCGCCGACCTCCTGGATCGGCACCCCCGGCTCGGCCTGCTCGCCGCCCGCACCCTGGTCGGCCCCGAGGCCGCCGAGGACCCCCTCAACGCCGTACTCGCCGCCTCACCCCTGCCGTCCGAGCCGGACCTGCCCGGCCGCCCCGTCCTCGGCTTCCTCGGCTGCGCCTGCGTGGTCCGCCGCGAGGCCTTCCTCGGCGTCGGCGGCTACCACCCGCTGCTCTTCTTCGGCGGTGAGGAGACCCTGCTCGCCTACGACCTCGCCGCGGCCGGCTGGGGCGTCACCTACGAGCCCTCCCTCAGCGCCTGCCACCACCCCGAGGACCACGGCCGCACCGGCCGTTCCTCCCTCGTCCGGCGCAACCACGTGCTCACCGTCTGCCTGCGCCGCCCATGGCCGGTAGCCCTGCGCGCCGGCACCGGCCTCGCTCTGGCCGCTGCGGCCGGCCGTCCCGGCGCACGCAGTGCCCTGAAGGAGGCCCTCATCCGGTTCCCGGCCGCCCTCGCCCGCCGCCGCACCCTGCCCCCGCACGTCGAACACGCCGCCCGCCTGCTCGACCGGGAGCCGGCGGGCGGCCCGAGGAAAGGCGCCACGCGATGACCGGCACCACCGCGGCCGACGCCCGCCCCCGCACCGTCCCCGACGACCGTACGACCGTCGTCCTGATCACCTACAACCGCCGCGACGAACTGCTGCGCACCCTGACCCTGCTGCGCCGGCTGCCCGAGCGTCCGCCGGTGATCGTCACCGACAACGGCTCCACCGACGGCACCGCCGAGGCCGTCGCCCGCGACTTCCCCGAGATGACCCTGCTGCGCCCCGGCCGCAACCTCGGCGCCATCGGACGCAACCTGGCCGTCCAGCGGGTGCGCACCCCCTACGTCGCCTTCTGCGACGACGACACCTGGTGGGCGCCGGGCAGCCTCGCCCGGGCCGCCGACCTGCTCGACACCCGGCCCCGGCTCGCGGCCGTCACGGCACGGATCATCGTCGAGCCGGACGGCACCGAGGACCCGGTCGTACGCGAACTGCGCGAGTCCCCGCTGTCCGGCCCCGACTGGCTGCCGGGCCCCGCCCTCGGCTCCTTCCTCGCCGCCGCCACCGTGCTGCGCACCGACGCGTTCCGCGCCGGCGGCGGCTTCCACCCGGGGCTCTGGCTCGGCGGCGAGGAGGAGTTGCTCGCCTGCGACCTGCTGCGCCAGGGCTGGTGGCTGGCCTACGCCGAGGACCTCACCGTCCACCACCACGCCTCCGTGCTGCGCGACAGCACGGCCCGTCGCGTCCTCGGGCTGCGCAACACGCTGTGGTTCACCTGGCTGCGCCGCCCGCTCCTGCCGGCGCTGCGCCGTACCGGGCACCTCGCGCGGACCGTGCCCCGCGACATCGCCTCCGTCCGCGCCTTCGCGCACGCCGCCGCCGGGCTGCCGTGGGTGCTGCGCCACCGCGACCCCGTACCGCCGGACCTGGAGTACCGGCTGGCCGCGCTGGAACGGGCCCGCAGGAACTCACCCGCCCGGCGGTACGTCGGGTGAGTTTCGCGACGTACGACACGCCAGGTTGACGTCGTTGCGCCGGCCGACGGGCGCGGGCACAGTGAAGCCCCCGGTCAGGACGCGGCCGGCTGCTCCTTCCGCCCCGCTCAGGAAGCCCGGTCCCCATGGAATCCCGATCACTCACGGACAGCGGTCAGCCGGCCCCGGCCCGCGTCCGCCCCGGCGGTCCCGCCCCGCTGCTCCTCCAGACCGTGCACGAGCACCGCGCCGGGCTCGGCGCCATCAGCGTCCTGAAGGCCCGGGGCACGGTGGACGACTCCAACGCCCGGCAGTTCGCCGAGGCCCTCGCCGAACACGTCGGCCACGCCGGCCAGGCCGCGGAACATCCCCTCCTGGACCTGACCGAGGTATACTTCGCGTGCGCCGCCGCGATGCGCTCCCTGGACCGGGCGACCGGACCCCTCGCCCGGGCCGGCCGGGCGCTGGCCGTCGTACAGCCGCGCCCGCACGTGCGGGAGGCCCTGACGAACGCCGGTCTGCCGGGCGTCCGCGTGCACGCCACGCTGGCCTCCGCCCTGCACACCCTGCACGCTCTGCATCCCGCGCAAACCCCGCACCCTCCGCATTCCCCGCATCCCCCGGCGGACCGGGAACCGGCCCGAGCGGAGCCCGGCGACCCCGCCTGACGCCCGCGTCCGAGCGGGTGCCCGAGCCGGTGCCCGTGCCCCGGGCGGAGGACGGTGCGGTTGAGGGCCGGGGGCCCGGCGTGCAAAGTGGTGCAACGGTCAGGAAGAGGCCGAACGATCCCTGAGTGACGTCCTTTCTGGGGGATGCCATGACACCCTCTTCCACCCGGCCGGCCGCCCCGGCTCCCCTCGTCATCGACTCCTCCGTCGTGGAGGGTCCGTGCGCCGAGGGCGCCCTGCTGCTGCGCATGTCGGGCACCCTGGACGCCGACGGAGCCCAGGCCTGGTCGCACGCGCTGCGCGGCCACCTGGAGCGGGCGGACCGCGCCGGACTGCGGCCCGTCCTCGACATGGCCCACGTCCAGCTCGGCGGCGCCGCCGTGCTGCGTACGCTCAGCGAGACGGCCCGGGCCCGCACCGGACGCCCGGAGCTGATCATCGTCCGCGCCCGGCCCGGCGTGCGCGAGGCGGTGCACCTGGCCCGCCTGAACGGCGTCCGGCTGTACGCCACCCTCGAGGAGGCCCTGCGCGAACTGGGCCGCACCGCCACCGGAACGGAGGAGCCGCCCGCCTGGCGCTCACAGCTGACGGACCCGCTGCGGCCCTCGTACGACGACCTGTACCGAGAGGTCCGCGCGCTGCGCGCCCGGGTGCGCACGGCACCGGTGATCGGCATGGCGCAGGGCGCGCTCATGGCCCGCTACGGCCTGCCGGACCCCGGCAGCGCCTTCCGGGCACTCAGGGAGGCCTCCCAGCGGTTCAACGTGCCGTTGCGCGTCCTGGCCTCCGCCGTGGTGGTGGCCCGGCCCCCGGACGGCGAGGTGTGGTTCCCCGGCCGCCGTTGCCTGCCCGCGCCGCAGCCGCGGATCCTGGCCCGCGGCGGTCGCGACCCGCGCTACCGGCGGCAGATGATCGACGCCGTCCTGCGCGAGGCGCTGGCCATCGGGCGGGCACCCGCCGGATACGTGCGGTGGGTGGACCCGGCCGTCAACGCGCTGACCCTGGAGGCCCACCACGGCTGCGCAGAAACGTTTCTGGACCATCTCGAGCGCGGCGGGGCCGACACCGACACGGCCGCCCGGACCGAAAACCGCCCCGTGAGCGTGCCCGACGTCGCCACCGAGCCGCTGCTCCGCGACGACTTCCGGCGCGCCCTGCTGACCTCCGGCATCCGCGCCGTCCACAGCGTTCCGGTGCCGTCTCCCGCCGGCCCGTGCGCCGGCGTGATCACCGTGCACTGGCCCGAGGCCCGACACCGGCCGGTCGCCGGCGAGGCCTTCGCCCTGCTGGCCGCCGACACGTCGGCCTGGCTCAGCTGGTACCACCGCTCGGTACTCCTGGACGCCCTCGAACACCTGCACAGCGCGCTGACCGGCGGCGAACCGGCCGCACGGCAGTCCGGTCACGCGTGACCTGACGGGACTCTGCGGGGCGCGTCGTCCGGACCGGCCGGCCCGCCGCCCCGGCCGGCCACGAGAGCGGCCCACACGCGGGCCCCGGGCCGAAGGGAGCGCGCTACGCTCCGGGGTATGCGGATCTCCGTCTCCTCCGACATGGACGAACCCGTGGCCCGTCTCCTGGTGGCCGAACTGCGGCGCCGTGGCCACGACGTGCGGGAACACGGCGCGCTGCGCCCGGGGGCCGACGCGCAGTGGGCCGCCTGCTCGGAGGCCGCCGCCCGGGACGTGGCCGAGGACGCGGCCGACCAGGCGGTGGTGTGCTGCTGGACCGGCACCGGCGCCTCCATCGCGGCCAACAAGGTGCCGGGGGTGCGGGCGGCCCTGTGCACGGACGCCGCCACGGCGGACGGCGCGCGCCGCTGGAACGACGCCAACGTCCTCGCCCTGAGCCTGCGCCTGACCTCGGAGCCGGTGCTGAGGGAGATCCTGGACGCCTGGTTCGCCGCCGAACCCAGCCAGGACGCGGAGGACCGGCAGAACGTGGCCCGCGTCGGCCGCCTGGACGCCGCCCGGAAGAATTCCTAGGAGCGCAGGCGGTCCGGCGCGGGCCGGAGCCGATGGGCGGGCTGTTCGGGGAGCTCGGCTTAGGGGCTTCAGTGGGCGCCGAGTCCGCCGCCGCCGAACGAACCGCTGGACCCTCTGCTCCAGCGCGGGCGGTCCTCCGAATCGCTCGGCTGGGAATCCATGTTGGTCAGCTCGTACGGCGTGAGCGGGCGACCGCCCTTGGGGGTCTGCGGCACCTCCGCGCACTCCCTGTTCTGCCGCACCTCGTGCACCGCGCCCTCCGGCGGCAGCTTGGGCTGTTCCTCGGGCCGCGGGCGCGGCGGCTCGCGGTACTTGACGCGGGAGGTCATCCAGAAGCCGCCGCCGAGCAGCGCCAGGAGGGCCACGGCCACGATGAACAGGAAGAGGCTCATCAGGCCGCTCGCCGCGGCCAACTGCATCGATGCGGTGTTCATAGAACAGGGATACCCGTCACGAATGGGTGCGAACCCGGACAAGGCGGATGAATGGTGGGGGTGGCAATGAATTGCCCCCCGACCCGGGGACACGGGCCGCCTCGCCGGTCCGTGGCACCGGTCCCCACCGGTCCGTAGCACCGGCCCTTCCGGTCCGTCATCGGCCCCGGAATCTGGTTTGCGCCCCCACGCCCCGGCTACCCGCACGGTGTGACACCGCCGACTTCGCAGCAGCAGCTCTACCGGTTCCTGGAGGACCGCTTCGCCTGTGCGCAGGCGTGTACGGAGTGCGCCCGGACCTGCGCGGTGCGGGCGAGTCTCGTCGAACCGGACGGCACCGAGCGCCAGGAGCGCGTACGCCGGCTCGGCATCATGTGCGCCGAGGTGTGCGACGCCACCTGCCGGGTGCTGTGCGAGGAGAACCGTCAGGACGAGGAGGCGCTCCGCGTGCGGGTGGAGTGGTGCCGCTCGGTGTGCCTGGAGTGCGCGCACGCCTTCGACGAACACCCCGGTGCCGAGCCGGCCGCGGCGGTCTGCCGGGGCTGCGCCGACGCCTGCGCGGGTTTCCTGGAAATGCTGAAGTGAGCGCCCGTACGCCTTGAGCGCCCGGACGCCCTGCGTGCCCGTATCCCTGAGCGCCCGCGGACCCCTGGGACCCCGTAGGCCACTGGGACCCTGCCTGATCGATGCCGGCGTGTGAAACGCGTTCCACCGCGTGCGTCCGCGTGTTACGAAGGACCATGTCCGCGAACGAGGGAACCCGCGCGTACGACGCCGTCATCGTCGGCGGCGGCCACAACGGCCTGGTCGCCGCCGCCTACCTGGCCCGGGCCGGCCGCTCCGTACTGGTGCTGGAGCGGCTGGACCACACCGGCGGCGCGGCCGTCTCCACCCGCCCGTTCGCCGGGCTCGACGCCCGCCTGTCGCGCTACTCCTACCTGGTCAGCCTGCTCCCGCCCAAGATCGTGCGGGACCTCGGGCTCGACTTCCGCGTCCGCACCCGCGCCATCTCCTCGTACACCCCCACCGAACGGGCGGGCCGGCCGACCGGGCTCCTCGTCGGCGGCGGCGAGCAACGCACCCGGGAGGCCTTCGCCCGGCTGACCGGCGGCGACCGCGAGTACGAGGCATGGCAGCGCTTCTACGGCATGACCGGCCGCGTCGCCCGGCGTGTCTTCCCCACGCTCACCGAGCCCCTGCCCACCCGCGACGAGCTGCGCCGCCGCATCGACGACGAGGCCGCCTGGCGGGCCCTGTTCGAGGAGCCGGTCGGCGTCGCGGTCGAGGACACCTTCCACGACGACCTGGTCCGGGGTGTCGTCCTCACCGACGCGCTGATCGGCACCTTCGCCGACGCCCACGACCCGTCCCTCGCCCAGAACCGCTGCTTCCTCTACCACGTCATCGGCGGCGGCACCGGCGCCTGGGACGTGCCCGTCGGCGGCATGGGCGCGCTGACCGACGCACTGGCCGCCGCCGCCCGCGCGGCCGGCGCCCAGATCGCGACCGGCCACGAGGCCGTCCGGATCCACACCGACGGACACACCGCCGAGGTCACCTACCGCACCCGGGACGGCGAGGGCGTCGCCGCCGCCCGGCACGTCCTGGTGAACGCCTCCCCGCAGGAGCTGGCCGCGCTCACCGGGGACCCGGCGCCCGAACCCGCCGAAGGCGCCCAGCTGAAGGTCAACATGCTGCTCACCCGGCTGCCCAGGCTGCGCGACCCCGGCGCAGACCCCCGCGAAGCATTCGCCGGCACCTTCCACATCGCCGAGGGGTACCGCCGGCTGGCCACCGCCCACGCCCAGGCAGCCGCAGGCGAACTCCCCGCCGAACCGCCCTCGGAGATCTACTGCCACTCCCTGACCGACCCCACCATCCTCGGCCCGGAGCTGAGCGAGCGCGGCTACCAGACCCTCACCCTGTTCGGCCTGCACACCCCGGCCCGGCTCTTCGACCGTGACAACGACGGCGTGCGCGAGGAACTGCTGAGGTCCACCCTCGCCCAGCTCGACGCCCACCTCGCCGAACCGCTCGCCGACTGCCTGGCCACCGATGCCGACGGCCGGCCCTGCATCGAGGCGAAGACCCCGCTGGACCTCGAACGGGACCTGCGGCTGCCCGGCGGCCACATCTTCCACCGGGCCCTGTCCTGGCCGTACGCCGAGCAGGGGACGGGCCGTTGGGGCGTGGAGACCGGGCACGCCGGCGTCCTGCTGTGCGGGGCGGGCGCGGTGCGCGGGGGAGGCGTCAGCGGCGTACCGGGGCACAACGCGGCGATGGCGGTGCTGGAGGAGACCGCCTGAGGCGGCGGACCGGAGCCCCCGGCCCGTCATCGGTGTGCCGGCGACCCGTACGGTGATCCCCGCCCAGGGCGGTTGCGGGAGCCCCGCTGGTCCGGCGGGCCGGTCCCGGCGGTGGACGCGGTGCTTGACCGGCGCGTCCGGCGGCCCGAGGATCGGCTGTCATGACGCAGGGACAGGGCAGCAGCACGGTCGACGGGGTGCTGCGGCGCAGCGCCCGCCGCACCCCGGCGCGCGTCGCGGTGGAGTACGGCGAGCGCCGCTGGACGTACGGCGAACTCGACGACGCCGTCTCCCGCGCGGCCACGCTCCTGCGCGCCGAGGGCCTCACACCCGGCGACCGGGTCGCCGCCTACGGGCACAACTCGGACGCCTATCTGATCGCCTTCCTCGCCTGCTCCCGCGCGGGCCTGGTCCATGTGCCGGTCAACCACAGCCTCACCGGAGCCGACCTGGCCTACCTCCTCGGCCAGTCGGGCAGCGCGCTGGTGCTCACCGACCCGGACCTGGCCGGCCGGCTCCCGCAGGACGCGCGGGTACTGGCGCTGCGGGACACGGACGACTCGCTGCTGACCCGGCTCCCGCAGGCACCGCCGTACGACGGCCCCGAACCCCGCACCGAGGACCTGGTGCAGCTGCTGTACACCTCCGGGACGACCGCCCTGCCCAAGGGCGCGATGATGACCCACCGGGCCCTGGTGCACGAGTACCTCAGCGCGATCACGGCCCTCGACCTCAGCGCCGGCGACCGCCCGGTGCACGCCCTGCCGCTCTACCACTCGGCGCAGCTGCACGTGTTCCTGCTGCCCTTCCTCGCGGTCGGCGCGACCAACGTCATCCTGGACGCGCCCGACGGGGACCGGCTGTTCGACCTGATCGAAACCGGCCGCGTGGACAGCCTGTTCGCGCCGCCCACGGTGTGGATCGGCCTGGCGGGCCGGCCCGACTTCGCCACCCGTGACCTCACCGGCCTGCGCAAGGCGTACTACGGCGCGTCCGTCATGCCGGTGCCCGTGCTGGAGCGGCTGCGGCGGCACCTGCCCCGGCTCGCCTTCTACAACTGCTTCGGGCAGAGCGAGATCGGCCCGCTGGCCACCGTCCTCGGCCCCGGTGAGCACGAGGGCCGGCTGGACTCCTGCGGGCGGACGGTGCTGTTCGTGGACGCCCGGGTCGTGGACGAGAACGACGCCGACGTACCGGACGGCACGCCCGGTGAAATCGTCTACCGGTCACCGCAGTTGTGCGAGGGCTACTGGGACCGGCCCGAGGAGACGGCCGAGGCCTTCCGCGGCGGCTGGTTCCACTCCGGTGACCTCGCCGTGCGCGACTTCGACGGCTACTTCACCATCGTGGACCGGGTGAAGGACGTCATCAACTCCGGTGGTGTGCTGGTGGCCTCGCGCCAGGTGGAGGACGCGCTCCACACCCACGAGGCGGTCGCCGAGGCCGCCGTGATCGGTCTGCCCGACGAGCGGTGGATCGAGGCCGTCACGGCGGTCGTCGTCCCGCGCGGCGAGGTGACCGGGGACCAGCTCATCGCGCACGTGAAGGAGCGGCTGACCCCGTTCAAGGCGCCCAAGCGGGTGCTGTTCGTGGACGCGCTGCCCCGCAACGCCAGCGGCAAGATCCTCAAACGCGAACTCCGCGACCGCTTCGGCGCCTGACCGGGTCCCGCGCCGCCCGGGCCGACGGCAACGGCACGCCGGCCGGCGACCGCGATCCCGTCCTTGCTCCGCAGTACGGGCCGGCGCGGGCGTTACGGATCACGTCGACGGGTGTCCGGCGTCCCGTGGCCGCAGGTCCACGATCCGGCGGATCTTCCCCACCGACCGCTCCAGCGACTCCGGCTCGACGATCTCCACGCCGACCGACACCCCGACGCCGTCCCTGACCGCCGCGACGATCGACCGGGCCGCCGCGTCCCGTACCTCCGGCGTCGCGCCGGGGCGGGCCTCGGCGCGGACCGTCAGCGCGTCGAGACGGCCCTCCCGGGTGAGGCGCAGCTGGAAGTGCGGCGCCACACCGGGCGTGCGCAGCACGATCTCCTCGATCTGGGTCGGGAACAGGTTGACCCCGCGCAGGATCACCATGTCGTCACTGCGCCCGGTGACCTTCTCCATCCGCCGGAAGACCCGGGCCGTGCCGGGCAGCAGCCGCGTCAGGTCCCGCGTCCGGTACCGCACGACCGGCATGGCCTCCTTGGTCAGCGAGGTGAACACCAGCTCGCCGCGCTCGCCCTCCGGCAGCACCTCGCCCGTGACCGGATCGACGACCTCCGGATAGAAGTGGTCCTCCCACACATGGAGACCGTCCTTGGTCTGCGCGCACTCCTGGGCCACACCGGGGCCGATCACCTCGGACAGCCCGTAGATGTCGACCGCGTCGATCGCGAACCGCTCCTCGATCTCCCGCCGCATCTGCTCGGTCCACGGCTCGGCCCCGAAGACGCCCACGCGCAGGGAGGTGCCGCGCGGGTCCACACCCTGGCGTTCGAACTCGTCCAGCAGCGTGAGCATGTAGGACGGGGTGACCATGATGACGGACGGTTCCAGGTCGCGGATCAGCTGCACCTGGCGGGCCGTCATGCCCCCGGACGCGGGGACGACCGTACAGCCCAGGCGCTCGGCACCATAGTGGGCACCCAGGCCACCGGTGAACAGTCCATAGCCGTAGGCCACATGTACGACGTCGCCGGGCCGCCCGCCCGCCGCGCGGATCGACCGTGCCACCATGTCGGCCCACATGAAGAGGTCGTTGTCCGTGTAGCCGACCACCGTGGGGCGGCCCGTGGTGCCGCTGGAGGCGTGCAGCCGGCGGATCCGCTCGCGCGGCACCGCGAACATGCCGAACGGGTAGTTCTCCCGCAGGTCGGACTTGGTCGTGAAGGGAAAACGGGCCAGGTCGGCGAGCGAGCGGCAGTCCTCCGGGCGGACGCCGGCCCTGTCGAACGACTCCCGGTAGAACGGCACGTGCTCATAGGCGTGCCGCAGGGAGGCGCGCAACCGCTCCAGCTGCAACGCCCGCAGCTCCTCGGGCCCGAGCCGTTCGCCCGCGTCGAGCAGCTCCCTCGCATCCGTCATCGGGACGTCTCCCTCGCCAGACTCACATTCCGGACGACCGATCATTCGGTCGCTCTGTTCGGGATCAGTAATTCAGGCCGTCCGGATCCCGGGCAAGAGGGCTGCGGAATTTTTCGGGCCCGGACCGGGCCGGCGGACCCGACGGCGACGGACCGGACGGTGGCGTGCCCGGCCTGTGACGGAGGCGGGGCAGCGTCGCACCGGCCCGCGCGAAAGGGGCCGCGCCTCGCGCGAAAGGGGTCGCGCCTCGCGCGAAAGGCGTTGCGGCCGGGCGCGACGCGCCGGGATGATCACCGCATGCCCAGCTTCAGCGCACCCGACGGCACCCGGCTCGCCTACCACCTGCGCGGCACCGGCGAGCCCCTCGCCGTCCTGCCCGGTGGCCCGATGCGCGCCTCCGCCTATCTCGGAGACCTCGGCGGACTGACCGCGGACCGTCGGCTGGCTCTGCTGGACCTGCGGGGCACCGGGAACTCGGCCGTGCCGGCCGACCCGGCGACGTACCGCTGTGACCGGATGGTCGAGGACGTCGAGGTGTGGCGAGCCCACATGGGGCTGGACCACATGGATCTGCTCGCGCACTCCGCCGGAGCCGCCCTGGCCCTGCTCTACGCCGCCCGCCACCCGCACCGGATACGCCGGCTGGTGCTGATCACCCCCAACCCGTCCCCGCTCGGCATGCGCGCCACGCCCGAGGACCGGCTGGCCGCGGCCCTGCTGCGCGCGGACGAACCGTGGTTCGCACGGGCGTACCCCGCCTTCCGGGCCTGGCTCGCGGACGGCGCGGACTTCGATGACGTGTTCCTGCCGTTCTTCTACGGCCGCTGGGACGACACCGCCCGGGCACACGCCGACGCCGAACCGAAACAGACCGACGACGAGGCGGGCGAGCGTTACTTCGCCGAGGGCGCGTTCACCCCGGACGCGACCCGGACCGCCCTCGCCGCCCTGACCGCGCCGGTCCTCGTGTACGCGGGCGGAGCCGACGGCGGCCCGTGTCCCGGCCTCGCCCGCCGCACCGCCCGCGCCTTCCCCCACGCCGAGGTCACCGTCCAGCCCGGCGCCGGCCACTACCCCTGGCTGGACGACCCGCGGTGGTTCCGCGATCGCGTCGCCGCCTTCCTCGACACCCCGGCGGACACCACCCCGCCCCCGGCCCGGTGAGCCCGGCCGTACGCCCGAAGTCCTCCCCGCGTGCCCTGTCCGCCGTAGCGGCCGGTCGCTAGGCTGACCGCGGAGGACGAACCGGGAGGAGCAGGTACGTGGCCGAGACCATCACCCAGCAGCAGCCGCTCACGGGCTGGGACAAGCCGGAGCTGGACCTCAGCAGGGCCGAGTGGCAGTCCAGCAGCCAGGGCAGGGGCGACGTCCAGATCGCCTTCGTCGAGGGCTTCGTCGCGATGCGCAACAGCGGCCGGCCGGAGAGCCCCTCCCTGATCTTCACCCCCGCGGAATGGGGCGCCTTCGTATCCGGCGCGCGGGAAGGGGAGTTCGACCTCACCTGAACCGGGGATGCCGCCGGCGGATCTCCGGGACACGCGACCGGCAGCGCCCCGCCGGGCCCCCACCTGCGCGAGGCTGTCCCCGGCACGGGGAAAGCCGTGTCGCGGAGGTGAGGAAGACGAGCACTGCGCCGGTCATCGCCGCGGTCGACGGTTCCGGCGGCAGCCTGCGCGCCCTGGACTGGGCCCGGGACGCCGCCCGCCGCCGCGCGGCACCACTGCGGGTGGTGCACGTACGGCAGTACGCCGCCTGGGGCCAGGCCGACGTGCTGGTCGCCGGTCCGCCCGAAACGGAGGGCGATCCCGTGCTCGACGACGTGCGCGCCCGCCTCGCCGAGCACACCGGCGACACAGCCGTGGAGTACGTGACCCTGGCCGGCGTCCCGGGAGCCGTCCTGCCTGAGATCGGCGCCGACGCCCAGCTGCTGGTGCTCGGCTCCCGGGGCCGCGGCGGCTTCGCCGGCCTGCTGCTCGGCTCCAACGGCCTCGCCACGGCGCGGGACGCCGCATGCCCCGTGGTCGTCGTACCGCCGCCGGACCGCGACCGGGGCGCCGCCCACGCCGGACGGGACGGAGAGGAGCACGGCGACCGGCCCGCCGGGCCCGGCTCCCGGGTGGTGGTCGCCGGGCTCCACGCGGACAGCCCCGACCCGGCCGTCCTCGCCTTCGCCTTCGCCGAGGCCGCCCGGCGCGAGGCCCGGGTGCGGGCGATCGCCGCCTACCCGTGGCCCACGCACACCTGGTCCGCGCCCGGCTGGTCCGCGCCGCCCGTGGTCGACCAGGGCGCCGTCGAACAGGAGATCCGCGCCCTCGCCGAGGGCTTCCTGGCCCCGCACCGCGAGCGGCACCCCGGGATCCGCGCCGACGCCGTGGTGCTGCCCGGCCACGCGGCCGGCCACCTGGTCGCCGCGTCCCGGGACGCCGGCCTGGTCGTCGTCGGCAGGCACCGGCGGCGGCTGCTCGCCCCGGCCCGCATGCTGGGCTCGGTCACCCAGGCCGTACTGCTGCACGCGGCGAGCCCGGTCGCGGTGGTGCCGCCGGCCCCGCCGGACGACACGGCCTAGCAGACCCCGCGACGCCCCGCAATCCGCCCGCTGCCGACCGACGCCCCGGCGGCTGTGGTGCGCGGCGCCATGGTGCCCGGACACACCCGAACCTAACGTTCCGTAACCCCCGGCGCTCCAGGCGCCGTCCCCGCGCGGGAGCGGCCGGGACAGGTGTGTCCACCGAAGGAGCCGCCATGCCCCTGCCCCCGTTCAGCAAGGCACCCGGAGCACGACCACAGGCCCGGCTGCTGCCCCGCCTGTTCGCCGTCCTCGCCGTCGTCCTCGGCACCGCACTCGCCGGCCCCGCGCCCGAGGCCCGCGCCGCCGTCACGCTCACCAGGGTGAGCGACTTCGGCTCCAACCCGGGCGCCCTCACCATGTACGTCTACCGGCCCGCCGCTCTCCCCGCCCACCCGGCGGTCGTCGTGGCGCTGCACGGCTGCACGCAGAACGCCCAGACCTACGCCGACAACTCCGGCCTGCCCCGGCTCGCCGACCGCGACGGCTTCCTGCTCGTGCTCGCGGAGACCGGCACCGCCAACAACGCGAACCGGTGCTTCAACTGGTTCCAGTCCACCGACAACCGTCGCGGCCAGGGCGAGGCCTCCTCCGTCCGGCAGATGGTGGGCCAGGCCGTCACCGCCTACGGCGCCGACCCGGGGCGGGTCTACGTCACCGGCCTGTCCGCGGGCGGCGCGATGACCGCGGTCATGCTCGCCGCCTATCCCGACGTGTTCTCCGCGGGCGCGGTCGTCGCCGGCCTTCCCTACGACTGCACCCGGGACAACAGCCCCTACACGTGCATGAACCCCGGCGTCGACCTCGGCCCGGCCGACTGGGCCCAGCGGGCGCGCGACGCCTACCCCTCGTACACCGGGCCGTGGCCGCGCGCCGCCATCTGGTACGGCGACCAGGACACCACCGTCGTACCGCGCAACGCCACCGAACTGCGCGACCAGTGGACGGCCCTGCACGGACTGTCCCAGACGCCCACGCGCACGACGACGATCGGACCGGACGCCACCCGGCAGGACCAGTACCTCGCCCCCGACGGCACGGTCGCCGTCGAGGTCGACCGCGTCCCGGGCATCGGCCACGGCACCCCCGTCGACCCGGGCACGGGCGCCGAGCAGTGCGGCGGCACCGGCGCGCCGTACTTCCTCGACTCGATCTGCTCCAGCCGCTGGATCGCCCGGTTCTTCGGCCTGGACACCTCCGAGCCGGGCGGCTCCGACCCCGGCGGCGGTGACACGGCCGCCTGCTGGACGGCGAGCAACTACACCCACGTACAGGCCGGGCGGGCCACCACCAGCGGCGGCGTCACCTACGCCAACGGCTCCCACCAGAACATGGGTCTGTACAACACGTTCGTCACCCACACCCTGAAGGAGTCGCCCACCGGCTACTTCACCCTCGCCGACACCGCCTGCCCCTGACACACGGTCGGAGGCCGCGAGGGGCCGCCATGGTGGCCGACGACCCCCAACGGGCCGTCATCATGGCGGCCCCGCACATGTCCGGAGCCACCACACCACCCCTAGCCTCCAGCGCGTCCCCAACCCGCCGGAGGAACCGAATGCTTCCCCGCCACACGTCACCACCCGCCCGACGCGCCCGCCCCGCCCGGCGCACCACGCTGGGCGCGCTGTCGCTCGCCGCCGTCTGCTCCCTCCTGGCCACCCCCGCCACCGCCGCACCCGCAGGACCGGGAACACCCGACGGCCCCTGCGCCGGCCGCGCCCGGCTGCACGTCCCCGGCGCCGCCCACCAGCAGGCCGACTGCCTGGACGAACTGACCACCGCCGGCACCGTGTCCTCCGGCCACACCGACCCGGCCGACTACGCGGGTCTCACCCCGGCCGGCCTGCCCACCCCCGCCGGCGTCCCCGGCATCCAGATCGACGGCTACTTCCCGGACACCTCCACCACCAACACCGACCACGGCTGGCACCACGACTCCCAGTTCGTCATCCGGCTGCCCGACCACTGGAACGGCGGCCTGGTGGTCACGGGCACTCCGGGCAACCGCGAGCAGTACGCCAACGACCGGGCGATCGCCGACTGGGTCCTGGCCCGCGGCTACGCCTACGCCGCCACCGACAAGGGCAACACCGGCACCGCCTTCTTCCGCGACGGCCGCCGGCCCGGCGACGCCATCGCCGAATGGAACACCCGCCTCACCCAGCTCACCCGCGCCGCCCGCGCCGTCGTCACCCAGCGCTACCACCGGCCCCCGGCCCGCACCCTCGCCACCGGCCTGTCCAACGGCGGTTACCTGGTGCGCTGGCAGCTGGAGAACCACCCCGAGCTGTACGACGGCGGCGTCGACTGGGAGGGCACCCTCTGGCGCGCCGACGGCCCCAACCCGCTCACCTCCCTGCCCACCGCGCTGCGCCACTACCCCGCCTACGCCGCCGGCGGCCCCCGAGCCGCCGAGGCCGCGAGCGCGCTGCACCGGGCGGGCTTCCCGCCCGGCTCGGAGTTCCTGTGGCCGTACCACCACCAGGTCTACTGGGACCTCACCCAGCGCATCTACCGCGAGGAACTCGACCCCGGCTACGACGGGGACACCGAGGCCGGCACCCCGTTCTGCGCCTCCGGTACCCCCGCCTGCGACGCCGACTACGCCTACCCGGACCGCCCCGCCGCCGTCCACCGGGCGGTCGGCCGCATCGCCCTCACCGGCCGCATCGGCAAGCCGCTGATCACCCTCCAGGGCACCCTCGACGTGCTCCTGCCGATCAGCGAGGACTCCGACGTCTACGCGCGCATGGTCCACAAGGCCGGCCGCGGCTCCCTGCTGCGCTACTACCGCATCGAGGACGGCACCCACACCGACTCCCTCACCGACGCCTTCCCCGGCAGGCTCCGCCCGATGGTGCCCTGCCACCGCTCCGCGTTCACCGCCCTGGAACGCTGGCTCAGCGGAGCCGCCCGGCCGCCCGCGGACCACACGGTCGCACGCCCGGCCGGCGCGGACCCGGCGGCCCTGCTCACCAGCTGCCCGCTCGGCTGACACGCCCCGCCCGCCGGTACGCCGCCCGGCGCCCGCGGGTCACCCGGCGCGGCACGGGCACGTACCATGGCCGCATGTCGTTCCTCCGCCGCCGCAGCGCCACCCCTGCCGGACCCGACTTCGACGTGCTGGCCATGGACCCGGGCGACTGGCCGGGCAACCTCGGCGCGGGCCTGCTGCCCGCCCCCGACGGCACCTGCCAGGGTGTGTTCCTGCGCTACGACCTGTTCGGCGGCCGCGGCCCCGCGATGATCATCGGTAATCTGCCGGAGGGTTCCCCGGCCCGCGACGTGGCCGAGGGCGAGATCCCCTTCGAGGTGGGCCAGCTGCTGCTGGCGCTGGAGAACGACGAGGAGGTCACCGTCGTCGAGACCGAGGACACGCCGGTCCTCCAGGGCGACAACCTCCTCATCGTGCGGCGCCTGAAGCTGTCCGAGAGCCGGGTGTCCTGCGTCCAGTTCGACCGCAGCGACGGCGTCCTCGTCACCATCGCCGCCTGGGACCGCCCCATCACCGACGACCTGTACGCCCTGCTGAAGCCGCTCCCGGCGGAGCTTTTCCAGCAGGGCTGAGAGCGCGGGCCGCTACCGGCGGACCGAGCCCGCCGGCGTCACGTCCGCGGCACGGACGAAGGCGACCCGGTGGCCGTACTGGATCTCGTAGTACAGGTCCTTGCCCACCACGACCCGGTGCGAGTCGGTGGTGAAGGTGACCGCGTAGTAGTACTCGCCGGGCACCTCGTCACCGGCCACGTACGCCTGTCCGGCCGGGATCGTGTACGGCAGCGGCACCACCGACTGGGCCGGGACGTCCGCCGGATAGGCCTCCTTCTCCGGGTAGGCGCGCCCGTACACCGGAACGCTCGTCAGGCCGTCCCTCGGGGTCACCACCAGTCCCCGCGCCGGGACCGCCGCAGGTTCCTCGGGCGGGTTGCGGAACCAGGCCTTCTGCCCCAGGTACCAGATGGCCGTCCAGTCGCCCCAGCGGTCGGCCACCGCGTACTGCTGGCCGGTGGAGACCCGTGAGGACAGGTCGTTCACTCCGGTGGTCGGGTCCGTCCGCAGGCCGATGTCCCTGACCAGCGGGGCGGTCACGTCGTGGTCGGTGTAGAGCCGCACCTCGCTGGAGCCGTGCGCCGTGCAGGGCTCGCCCCTGGTGGTGCAGCCGGTGTACGTGGGCCGGTTGGAGTCGTAGTCCGGCAGGATCGTCACCACGGGGGAGTGCCGGCCGGCCGTGCGCAGGAACGGGTGGCCCAGCAGCTGGAAGTAGTGCCGCCAGTCCCAGTACGGGCCGGGGTCCGTGTGCATGCCCGCGATGGTGGAGGCGGTCGGCCCGGGCACGTTGTCGTGGCCCAGGATGTGCTGCCGGTCCAGCGGGACGTCGTACCTCCTGGACAGGTACCGGACCAGCCGGGCCGAGGAACGGTACATCGCCTCCGTGTACCAGGCGTCCGGGCTGGCGAGGAAGCCCTCGTGCTCGATGCCGATCGACTTCGCGTTGACGTACCAGTTGCCCGCGTGCCAGGCGACGTCCTTGGCCTTGACGTGCTGGGCGATCAGACCGTCGGTCGAGCGGATCGTGTAGTTCCAGGACACATAGGTCGGGTCCTGGATCAGGTTCATGACCCCGTCCCAGGCGCCCTCCGTGTCATGGATGACGATGTACTTGATGCTCTGTGAGGCCGGACGGTCGCCCAGGTCGTGGTTGCCGTAGTCGCCCTCCCCGAACTCCGCGTACGGCGCCGGGACCGACTCGCAGGACACCGACCTCGGGCACTCGGTGTCGTCCGTGGGCAGCGTGCGCAGGCCGGCCCGCCGCAGTGGGGCGGTGTCCGGGACCAGCCGCGGCTGCGCGGCCAGGAGCACCCGCTGGCCGTCGTCGGTGGTGCGCTCCTCACCCGTGCGCAGGACGTCGTACACGTCGTCGGCGTACGCCGCTGCGGTGGCCGTGTCGTCGGCGCCGGAGAAGCGGGCCACCGCGCCGTACCAGTCGGCCGGGTCGGCGCTCCGCGGCTCGCCCAGCTCCTTCTGCGCGGCGGCCAGCAGGGCGGCGCCGCCGGCCACGTTCGCCGCCGGGTCGGCGCGCAGTTCCCCCGCCGGGATGCCGGTCAGCTCCGCCGCCTTCGGCAGGGTCCGCAGCCGGGCCGGGACCGCGGAGGCGGCCGGCTTCCCGGCGGCCGGGTGCAGCGCGGCCCGCGCGGCGTCGCCCCGCGGGTCCTCCGCGCCCTCGGCGAAGTGCTCCGAGGCGGCGATCGCGGCCCGGGCGTCGGTGAGGTGCATCGGGCCGTAGCCGCCGGTCACGCTCGGCGCGCCACCGTGCCCGTCCCAGCGGGACTGGAGGTAGGAGACGGCCAGCAGGACGCTCTGCGGCACGTGATAGTCGGCCGCCGCGGTGGCGAACGCGTGCTGGAGCCGGTCCGCCGAGGAGTCCGTGACCCGGTGGGCGGGGGCCATGCCCAGCAGGGGCAGCAGCAGGGCCGCGGAGGCGAGCGGGACGGCGGTCCGCCGCAGGGGTCTGTGACCGGGGGTGGACGTGGGGTCGGTGGCGGATCCTCGCAAGGCGGCCTCCTGTGACGGGCGGAGCGTGGCGGGGCATGGCGGGGCCGGGCTGGGTCAGTGGTACCGGCTTGCCGACGATCCGTCAATGATGCCCGTAGGTAGTCGATTTCCCACGTCACGAAGGGTTTCCGGCGAGTTTCGCGGCGGTGGTGCCCGGGCCTGCGGGGCGTCACCGGCGTAGACCAGTGGCCGCCGGCCCCGGGCATACGCGAAGGTCCGCGGTGCGCCGCCACCGAGGGGCGCACCGCGGACCTTCGCCCGGGTCAGCGGGTGCCGACCGCCGCCCGGACGGCCTTGCGGGCCATCTGGCAGTCGTCGTGCAGCCGCCGGAGCAGCAGCCGCTGTTCCTCACCGGACGTCACGGCACCCGGATGGGCCGCACCCGGTGCCGCCGGGGCCGGGTCGCGCATCGAACGCTGCACGGCCGTCTCGTACGTCCGGATCTCCCGCGTCAGCAGGAGCATCAGGTTCACCAGGAAGGCGTCCCGGGACGCCGGGCCGGCGGACTGCGCGATCTGGGCGATCTGCCGCCGGGCCACCGGCGCGTCCCCGAGGACGAGCCACAGTGTCGCCAGGTCGTACCCCGGCAGATACCAGCCCGCGTGCTCCCAGTCCACCAGCACCGGACCGGCCGGGGAGAGCAGCACGTTCGACAGCAGGGCGTCGCCGTGGCAGAACTGGAGCATCCCCTGCCGGCCCACCTCGTGCGCGATGCCGTGCAGCAGCTTCTGGAGGTCGCCGAGGTCGCGGTCGGTGAGCAGGCCCAGCTCGTGGTAGCGGGAGATCCGGGCCGCGTAGTCCAGCGGCATGTCGAAGGTGCCCGCCGGGGGCCGCCAGGCGTTGACCCGGCAGATCGCGCCGAGTGCCGCCCGGATGTCCGCGCGGGGCGGAGCCTCCACGGGATGCCGCTGGAACGCCGCCGCCCGGCCCGGCATGCGCTCGATCACCAGGGTGCAGTTGTCCGGGTCCGCCGCGATCAGCCTCGGCACCCGGACCGGCGGCCGGTGCCGGACGAACGAGCGGTATGCGGCTATTTCCTGACGGCTCCGCTCCGCCCACGCGGGCGAGTGGTCCAGGAGGCACTTGGCGACGGCCGTGCTGCGCCCCGTCGTCCCGACGAGGAGGACGGACCGTCCGCTGCGCCGCAGGATCTGCACCGGAGCGAACTCCGGACAGATCCGGTGCACCGCGGCGATCGCGGCGCGCAGCTGCGTGCCCTGGGGGCCGGACAGGTCGAGCCTCCCGCTGAGCGGCTGCGCCCCGGGCTGGCCCGGGACCCGCCGCGGCCGGCCCGCGCCCAGCACGGGGACGCCCGGACGTGCCGCCGGGTCGAGGTACGGTCCGCCGCCCGCCGGGCGGGAGCGCAGCGGCCGGGGCGGGGCGGACACGGAGGACGGCGCTGCGTACATGGGAGATACAGATCCCTTCGTGTGCCTGCGGTGCCTGCCTGTGGGTCCGTGCTTCGAACCCATGCTCCGAGCCCTGCCCGAAAGCGTGGTTCCGAGAGCGTGCGCCCACCCGCCCGGCCGTCCGGGCGCACCCTGGGGAGTGGGCCCGTCATATGACGCTATGGGGCCGCCGTATGGGGGTGGCGACCGGTCGGGGTGGCGCTTTCCTACCTGACACCAGAGGCCCACTGGCACACCATCTGGCGGACCCTGGCGAACCGTGGCGAATAGTCGCCCGGCAACGTCCACGGGTCTACTGTCAACTCAGCCGAGAACCTGGGGGCTTGACGTGAGCGGACAACCCAACACCCGCCTTGCGGACCTGTTCGGCCTGGCCGGCTGGTCCAAGGGTGAACTCGCGAGGCTGGTCAACCGGCAGGCGGCGGCCATGGGCCACCCCCAGCTGGCGACCGACACCTCCCGGGTGCGGCGGTGGATCGACGTGGGGGAGATCCCGCGCGATCCGGTGCCGCGGGTGCTGGCGGCCCTGTTCACCGAGCGTCTCGGCCGTGTCGTGACCATGGAGGACCTCGGTCTGGTACGGCACGGGCGTGCGGGGAGACGGCAGGGCGACGGGAAAGAGGAACATCCCGACGGTGTGCCGTGGCCGCCCGAGCGGACCGCCGCGGTCCTCACCGAATTCACGGGAATGGACCTCATGCTCAACCGACGCGGCTTGGTGGGCGCGGGTGCCGCGCTCGCCGCGGGATCCACACTCAGCAGCGCCATGTACGAGTGGCTGCACACCGACCCGGCCCTGAAGGCCGACGCCCCTTTTCTCGACGACCCCCTGCACGCCGACCCCGCCGGGTTCGACCGCTACGAGGCCGCCCCCATCGGGTGGCAGGAGATCGAGGCGCTGGAGCGCTCGGTCGAGGTGTTCCGCGCCTGGGACGCGGCCCGTGGCGGCGGGCTCCAGCGCAAGGCGGTGGTGGGCCAGCTGAACGAGGTGGGCGGCATGCTCGCCTACCGTCATCCGCCCCATCTCCAGCGGCGCCTGTGGGGCGTCGCCGCCAACCTCGCCGTCCTCGCCGGCTGGATGTCGCACGACGTCGGCCTGGAGCCCACGGCGCAGAAGTACTTCGTCATCGCCGCCCATGCCGCCCGGGAGGGCGGGGACCGGCCGCGGGCCGGCGAGGCGCTGTCGCGGGCGGCCCGGCAGATGGTGCACCTGGGCCGGCCGGACGACGCGCTGGACCTGATGAAGCTCGCCCAGTCCGGTGCCGGTGACCGTCTCCAGCCGCGGACGAAGGCGATGTTCCACACCATCGAGGCCTGGGCGCAGGCGTCGATGGGCAAGGGCCAGGCGATGCGCCGCACGCTCGGGCAGGCGGAGGGACTCTTCGTCTCCGAGGGGCAGGACGTGGAGCAGCCGGAGTGGATGCAGACCTTCAAGGACGAGGACCTGTACGGCATGCAGGCGCTCGCCTACCGCACCCTGGCGGAGTTCGACCCGGGCGCGGCCACGCACGCCCGGTACTACGCGGAGAAGGCCCTGGCCCTGCGCGTCGACGGACGTGAGCGGTCGAAGATCTTCGACCATCTGTCCATGGCCTCGGCCTGTTTCATCGGCGACGACCCCGAACAGGCCGACCGTTACGCCCGGCTGGCCCTGATGTCGATGGGCTCGAACTCCTCCCGTCGGACCTGGGACCGGCTGCGGCAGATGTACCGGCTGACCGCGGAGTACGCCGAGTACCCGAGGATCCAGGAACTGAGGGAGGAGATCAGGCTGGCCCTGCCCAGGCCGAGGGCCAGGTCGGACGGCGACAGCGCGTCCGCCTAGGGCGCCCGGGCGCGGTCCGGGGGGCCGGGCCGGTCAGCCGACGACCTTGGCGACGAGGACGCAGGCGTCGTCCTCGCGTCCGGCTCCGCCGAACTCCTCGACGACCGCTCGCACACAGTCCCGCGCGGTGCGCGCCGCCCCGAGGCGTGGGGCGAGGGCGAGCAGCCGGTCGGCGGTCGCGGTTCTGCTGTGGCCCGGCACGAGCGCGTCGGTGTGCAGCAGGAGCAGGTCGCCCGGCCGCAGGGTGGCGGCGCACTGCCCGTACACGGCGCCTGGGGAGGCGCCGAGGGGTGTGCCGTCCGGCGCGTTCAGCGCGCTCCCCGTCCCGTCGCGGTACAGCAGCGGGGCGGGGTGTCCCGCCTGCGCCCAGGTCAGGGTGCGGGTCTCGGGCTGGTAGTGGCAGCAGACGGCGCTGCCGAGGGCGGGTTGCACCGTGGCGTCGAGTAACCGGTTGAGCAGGGTGAGCAGGTGGCCGGGTTCGGTGCCGGCCATGGCCATCCCGCGCACGGCGCCGAGCAGCATCGCCATGCCCGAGGTGACGGCCACTCCGTGTCCGACCAGGCCGCCGACGCCGAGCAGGGTCCGGCCGTCGGGCAGTTCGAGTGCGTCGTACCAGTCGGCGCCGATCGGTGTGCCGGCGTCGGCCGGCAGCCGGTGGGCGGCGAGGTCGAGGGTCTGCGGTCCCTGGTGGGGGAGCCGCAGGGAGCCGCGCCAGGGCGGCAGTACGGCTTCCTGCAGTTCGGCCGCGATCCGGTGCTCGGTCCGCTCCTGCCGGCGGTGGCGGTGCAGCGAGTCACGCCTCTCGCGCACCGTCCGCTGCTCGCGGCGCAGGTCGCTGACGTCGCGCAGTACGGCCCACATGGAGGCGGTGCCGCCGTCGGCGCCGAGCACGGGTTCGCCCATCATGTGCACGGTCCGTACGGAGGTGTCGGGGCGTACGATGCGGAACTCGCCGTCGATCGGTCTGGCGTCGACCAGGCAGTCCGTCACCATCGCGGTGAGTTTCGGCCGGTCCTCCTCCAGCACCAGGGCGGGCAGTTCGTCGAGGGTGGCGGCGGGGCGGGCCGGGTCGAGGCCGAGGATCTGGTACAGCTCCCCGGACCAGGTCGCCTCGTCCGTCAGCAGGTTCCACTCGGCGCTGCCGACGCGGCTGAGCAGCGAGCCGCGCGAGGCGGTGACCGGTGCGGGCCGGGGGGCCGGCGCCTCGGGGGGCCCGGCCGGGGCGGGGGCCGGGCCGTCCCGCAGCTGGGCCAGGTGGGTGTCCAGGTCGTCGAGCTGGTGCAGGGCGAGGTCGTACAGGGCGCGCTGCCAGCGTTCCTCGGGGTCCGTTCCGTCGCTGCGGGTGTCCCGCCGTACGGCGTCCACGTCGCCCTTGAGCCGTCGCGTCTGCCGGATCAGCGCCTCGACCGAGCCGGGACCGGGTGGCTGGGCGGCGGGGCGGTCCGCGGAGACTGGGGACGGCATGACGCACTCCGATGAGGGGGGACGGTACGGGCGGGGACGGCGGGGGACCGCTACGACTGTGGCACAGCCCGCGACGCGCTGTAAGGGATTCGGCGACACACGATACGGTGGTGCTCCCGGCATATGCCAGAGTCTTCCCGGGCTGGTCCGTACGGACGGACCGCGTACGCGCCGCGCCAGTCAAGTCGTAGATGACGTACGCGAATTGAGGCAGTCGTTCCGCTCGGGCCCGCCCTGAAGCGCGTGTTCGACGCTTCTCTGTTCCCCTCCGTCACGCAGGGGCCTGTACCTGCCGAACTCTGACCGGATCTGGCGCCATGCGACAGGCCTTCGCCGACTCCTTAATGGCATGGACATCATCGTCGAACAGCTCGCCCATGCCCGGCTCATCACCGCCGAGGACCGGGAGGTGCCGGTGTCGGCCACGCTGCGCTACTCCGCGGAGGATCCCCTCGCCGTCTTCGTGGACTTCCCGGCCGAGGCGGCACTGAACGGCGAGGAGGTCACCTGGACCTTCGCCCGCTCCCTGCTCGACCAGGGGCTGCGCGCCCCGGCCGGTCACGGGGACGTACAGATCTGGCCGTACGGCCGTACCCGCACCGTCCTGGAGTTCCACTCGCCGCACGGCATGGCCCTGCTCCAGTTCCAGGCGTCGGCGCTGCGCCGTTTCCTGCTGCACACCTACGCGGTGGTCGCCGGCGGACAGGAGGACCTGGCCGGCGTGGTGGAACGGGGGCTGAGCACGCTGTTCGGCGGGGTGTGAGCCGGTGGCGGGACGCCGCGGGGGCGCCCCGGACCGCGACTCGTGGGGCCGCGTGCCCCTGAACGGCGGTGACGGGGCCGGGTCAGTGACCGGCCCCGGCGTACAGGGCGGGGCGCGGGGCGAGGTCGACGGCCACCCTGGCGCCGGTCTCCAGCGCCCGGACGCCCGCCTCGGCGACGACGGAGGCGGCGTAACCGTCCCAGGCGCCCGGCCCGGTGACCTCCCCGCGCCGGGTCGCGTCCACCCAGGCCTGTAGCTCGCGGTCGTAGGCGCCGGCGAAACGGACGAGATAGTCCTGTGCCACCTCCTCGCGGGCGCCGCCCCCGGCGGTGACCACCATGGTGTGCTCGTCACCGATCCGGGCGCTGCCCGCTTCGCACACGGCCTCGCAGCGCACCTGGTAGCCGAAGCCGCAGTTGACGAAGACCTCGACGTCCACGAGGGCGCCCCGCTCGGTCTCGAAGAGCACGAACTGCGGGTCGAGCAGGCCCTCGGGCGCGCCCGGGGACGGTGTGGGCCGCAGCACGGTGACCGCCGTCAGCTCCTGCCCGAGCAGCCAGCGGGCCGCGTCGATCTCGTGCGAGACGGAGCTGTTGATCAGCATCGCGCTGGTGAAGCCGGCGGGGGAGGAGACGTTGCGGTGGGTGCAGTGCAGCATCAGCGGTCTGCCCAGGCGGCCCCCGTCCAGCAGCGCCTTCAGCCGCCGGTACTCGGTGTCGTAGCGGCGCATGAAGCCGACCTGCGCCAGCCGGCGGCCGACCCGCGCCTCGGCCTCCACGACCCGCAGCGCACCGGTGGAGTCCGGCACCATGGGTTTCTCGCACAGCACCGGCAGTCCGCGGGCGAAGGCGCCGAGCAGCGCCTCCTCGTGGGCCGGACCGGGGGAGGCGACGAGGACCGCCTGTACACCCGGCGCGTCGAGCGCGGCGATCGGATCCGGGTGCACGGTGACGCCGGTGAGGCCGGCCGCCGCCTCCCGGGCCCGGGCGAGGTCCGGATCGGCCACGGCCACCACCCTGGCTCCGTTGACCACCCGGTCGAGACGCCGTATGTGGTCGGCCCCCATGTGCCCGGCACCCAGCACCGCCACCCCCAGCAGGTCACCCATGTGCGCGCTCCCTCCCGGCGGTCGGTGCTTGTCGGGGTCACGCCGTAGCGTACGCCGACGCCGGGGGAGTTCCGGTGGTGGCGGATCTTCCGCGTCAGTACCGCAGGACGCCCGCGATGCCGTCCGCGTCGCCGAGGGTGCCGTCGGGGACGAAGCGGACGTCGGCGCCGGTCTCCAGGCAGCGCTCGACGATCTCGTCCACGATGTCCTCGCGGGCGTAGGGGTCCCCGGCCTCGGCCGGCACCAGATGGCCGCCCTGGTCGCGGACGGCCGCGCGGTAGTTGTCCTCCACGGCCAGCAGCCGGACCCGGCCCTCCCGGGCGCTCTGCCACAGCTCGTCCGGACCGGCCGCGAAGGTCCGGTGGCCGCGCGCCGAGGTGAGGTCCCGGACCACCGAGCCGGCGTCCTTGGCCGTCTCGGCCTCCAGCACCGGGCGGACGGCCTGCCACACGGCGTCGGGGCCGGCGTGGGCGAGCCCGCCGTGCCGCACGTGCACGGCGTTCCTGGCGACGCTGCCCGCCTCGTCCAGCAGGGCGAGCGCCGCCTGCTCACCGGTGACGTACAGCGGGCGCGGCCGGACCCGCAGCACCGCGCCGAGCGCGGTGTCCGCCGTCCGCAGGAACTGGCGGGTGCCCTCGTCGCGGAAGGTGCTCGGCAGATCACCGACGCGTTCCTGGCGTTCGGCGTCGAAGTTCCCCCGCCCGCGGGTCAGCGGGAAGCCGCCGGACCGGTCCTCGACGACCCGGTCCGCGCCGCCGCTCCACAGGGTGGCGCGGTCCGCGGAGACGGACAGCACCCAGAAGGGCCGCTCGGCGGTCTGCGCGGCGACCAGGTTGCGGGTGAGGAAGGTGTCCGAGAGCACCACCCGCTCGGGGACGGGGCGGGCCAGCGACCAGACCTGGTGCTCGCCCGGCGCGGCGAAGATCACCAGGCCGTCCTCGGCGTGCGTCAGGTCCACCTCCGCCAGCGCGCGGTCGAGCTGCGCCACGACGTCGGCGCGCCGCTCCCGGGTGACGGCGGGATCGGACTCCAGACGTCGGCGTGCCTCGGTCACCACGTTGCGCAGCCGGACCGGGTCCTGGCCGCTCCCGCGTTCCCGGCGGTGCGTCGGGGTCAGCACGGAGACCGCCGGATAGGGGCGCGGGCGCCGCAGTTCGGACAGGGTCGCGGGACTCAGTGCGTGCTCCATGACAGAACGATAGGGCGGATTCACCTTTACGGCATTCGGGGTAATTCGGGGTATCGGGGAAGCCGTCCGGACCGGCCGGGGCGTTCGGCTGATTTCTGGCCGCGAAGCCGTAACGCGCGGGCTGCTTGGGGAAGTTTTTGCCTGTGGCCGGTTCCTGGCGGTCACGGCCCGGTGGCGCGCCCGTCCGCGGTTTTCGCGGAGGCAAAACCCGGCCGAAACCGTGGGGGCGTGCGGGGGTGTCCTGTTACGGCCACGTTGACCGGGCCCCGGGGTCGGGCGGACGCTCGTCATATAGATGCTCGATACAACTGGTTTGCCGGTCCGTTCCCCGCGGCCAAGAAAGCCCAGGCCGGCGGGGAGACGGCCGCCAGCCGGAGGCAGGAGGTAACGCATGTGCGGCATCACCGGATGGGTCTCCTTCGACCGCGACCTGACCACCGAGGCCACCACATTGCATGCGATGACCGAGACGATGGCCTGCCGGGGCCCGGACGACCGCGGCACCTGGACCGAGGGCCCCGTCGCCCTGGGCCATCGCCGCCTCGCCATCATCGACCTCCCCGGCGGCCGTCAGCCGATGACCCTGCCGACCCCCCGGGGGACCCTCGCCCTCGTCTACTCCGGCGAGGCGTACAACTTCACCGAACTGCGCCGCGAACTCCAGGACCGCGGCCACCGGTTCACCACCGACTCCGACACCGAGGTCGTCCTGCACGGCTATCTGGAGTGGGGCGACGCGGTCGCCGAACGGCTCAACGGCATGTACGCGTTCGCCGTCTGGGACGGCCGGCACGACAAGCTCGTGATGATCCGCGACCGCATGGGCATCAAGCCGTTCTACTACCACCCCACCGCCGACGGCGTCCTGTTCGGCTCCGAGCCCAAGGCCGTCCTCGCCAACCCGCTGGCCCGCCGCCGCGTCACCCTGGACGGCCTGCGCGAACTGTTCGTCATGGTCAAGACGCCGGGACACGCCATCTGGGACGGCATGCGCGAGGTGGAGCCCGGCACCGTCGTGACCGTGGACCGCTCCGGGCTGTCCACCCGCGTGTACTGGCGGCTGGAGACCCGCCCGCACACCGACGACCGCGACACCACTGTCGCCGGGGTGCGCTCGCTCCTCGACGACATCGTGCGCCGGCAACTGGTCGCCGACGTGCCGCGCTGCACCCTGCTCTCCGGCGGCCTCGACTCCTCCGCCATGACCGCGATCGCCGCCCGCCGGCTCGGTGAGCAGGGCGAGAAGGTGCGCAGCTTCGCCGTCGACTTCGTCGGCCAGACCGACCACTTCGTCGCCGACGAACTGCGCGGCACCCCCGACACGCCCTTCGTGCACGACGTGGCCCGCCTCGCCGGCACCGACCACCAGGACATCGTCCTGGACGCCCGGACCCTCGCCGACCCGGCCGTGCGCGAGCAGGTCGTCCGGGCCCGCGACCTGCCGGCCGGCCTCGGTGACATGGACGCCTCGCTGCTGCTGCTCTTCCGCGCCATCCGGGAGAAGTCCACGGTGGCCCTGTCCGGCGAGTCAGCCGACGAGGTCTTCGGCGGCTACCTCCAGTTCTTCGACGAGGAGGCACGCCGCGCCGACACCTTCCCCTGGCTGGCCACCATGGGCCGCCACTTCGGCGAGGACGCCGACGTGCTGCGCGCCGACCTCACCAGGTCCCTGGACCTCAAGGGCTATGTCGGCGACGGATACCGCACCGCCGTCGCTGGTGTCGACCGGCTGGAGGGCGAGAGCGACTTCGAGTACCGCATGCGCCGGATGAGCCACCTCCACCTGACCCGCTTCGTGCGCATCCTGCTCGACCGCAAGGACCGGATGAGCATGGCCGTCGGCCTGGAGGTCCGGGTGCCGTTCTGCGACCACCGGCTGGTCGAGTACGTGTACAACGCGCCGTGGGCGATGAAGTCCTTCGACGGCAGGGAGAAGAGCCTGCTGCGGGAGGCGACGGCGGACGTCCTGCCGCGCTCGGTGTACGAGCGCGTGAAGAGCCCGTACCCGTCCACCCAGGACCCGCGGTACGCCCGCGCCCTCCAGGAACAGGCCAAGGACCTGCTCACCCGGCCCTCCCACCCGGTCTTCGACCTGGTCGACCGGGACCGGGTCCGCAGGGCCGCCGACCACGACGCGCCGGTCAGCACCCAGGCGGCCCGGCGCGGCCTGGAACGCACCCTGGACCTGGCGCAGTGGCTGGACCTGTACACGCCCGAGCTGGTGCTCAGCTGAGCCCGATGGCACGGTCGGCCGCCGCCGCCGACCGCTGCCACCACGTCGTCACCGGCTCCCACACGAGGACCCGGGGCCCGGTGCCGAGCCGGGCGGCGCCGAACTCCCGGCCGGCGTGCGCGGCGGAGGCGGCGACGGTGACCGTGTCCACCCGGCGGGCCTCGGGGTCCGCCGGGTCGGCGATGGTCCGCACGTCGGCACAGGCCGTGCCGCCCGGCGCGAGCCGGTAGGTGCCGGTGCCGCCCTCCGGCACCGGCAGCGCGGCCCCGTCCAGGTCCCCGAAGGTCACCGTGGGCACGCGGTCGACGAGGCAGGCGCGAGCCCCGCGGTTGGTGACGTCGACCCGCAGTACGGCCGGGGTGCCGGCCACGGCCTTCGCCCGTACGGCCAGCGCCCTCCGGGCGCAGCGCCCGGGCCGGCCGGGGCCCGTGACGGCCTTGCCGTGCGGTGCGGCGGCCAGCTTGTCGCCCGTGACGGCCGTGCCGTGCGGTGCGGCGGGCCGGGAGTGGCCCGTGGCGGCCTGGCTGTGCGGTGCGGTCAGCAGCAGGGCCGCCACGGCGGCCGAGGCGGCGGGTACGGTGACGGCGGCGCGGATGCGCATGACGGTGCCCCCTGTGTGGTCGTGTCCCGGACACGGCGGCCGAAGCACGCCTGCCCGGTGTGACGACCGGGACGGTCCCGGGGTTGCCCCCGGTGCGCCCCTGTCACCCGTTCGCGCCGGACCCGTCACCGGCCGGCAGTGGCACCGGTCACGGTCTCCCCGTCGCCGTCCGCCGGACAGGAACTGCCGCTCGGGGGCAGCGAGCCGTAGAGCAGGAAGTCGTTGATCTTGCCGTGCACGCACGAGGAGGACACGTACCCGGTGTGGCCCTCGCCCTTGCTGTCGAGCACCACGGCCGCCGGGCCGAGCCGCCGGGCCGTCTCCTCGGTCCACTGATACGGGGTCGCCGGGTCGCCGCGCGTGCCGACCAGCAGCATCTTCGCCGAGTGCACGTCCCGGACCCGGTCCCGGATGAAGTCGGTGCCCCTGGGGCGGCCGTAGCACAGCAGCAGCTGGGTGAGCCGGTAGCGTCCGAAGACCGGCGAGGCCCGGTCGTACGCGGCCCGCAGGTCCTTCAGGTCCCGGGTGATCCGCTCCGCGGTGGGCCGGTCGGGGTCGTCCGCGCAGTTGATCGCCATCAGGGCGGCCGGCAGGTTGTCCATCGGGACGTCCTGGACGTCGGTCAGCCCGCCGTCCGTGCGGACCCGGCCGCGGGGCCCGTCGATGCCGCCCGACGAGAAGGCCAGGATGCGCCGGGTGTCACCGTCCTCGATCAGGGAGGCCAGGGCGCGCTCCAGCGAGGGCCACAGCTCCTTGCCGTACAGGGCCTGCCCGATGGCGCCGACCAGGTCCTGACCGGTGAACGAGCCGCCGAAGTCCGTGGGCACCGGGTTCCGGTCGAGCGAGCGCACCAGCCGGAGCACCTCGTCCCCGGCCGCCCGCCGGTCCCGGCCGAACGGGCAGGCGAGATCCGTCGTGCACCAGTCCAGGAAGTCGTCCAGCGCGGTCTGCTGGCCCTGGGCGCCCGCCAGGCCCTGCTCGGACAGCGGCTCGGTCAGCGTGTCCACGCCGTCGAGCACCATCCGGCCGACCTTGCCCGGGAACTGCGCCGCGTACACCGAGCCGAGCCGGGTGCCGTAGGAGAAGCCGAGGTAGTTGAGCACCTTGTCGCCGAGCGCCTGGCGGATGACGTCCAGGTCGCGGGAGGCGTTCACGGTGCCGATGTGGGGCAGCACCGGACCGGAGTGCCGGGCGCACTGGCCGGCGGCCTCGCGCAACTGCCTCAGCAGCGCCCCGGGCCGGTCGAGGCCGGCGTCCCTGCCGGTCATGGAGAAGGCTCCCTCGCCGTCCCCGCCGCAGCTGACGGGGGAGGACCGGCCGACACCGCGCGGATCGAAGGTGACCACGTCGTAGCCGTTGGTCAGGTCCATGAACCGGCGGCCGTCGGCGGCCAGCTCGGGAATGCCGGCACCGCCGGGACCACCGAAGTTCAGCAGCACCGAGCCCCGTGAGTGCCCGGTGGCGCGGTAACGGGCCAGCGCCACGTCCAGGGTGCCCGCGCGTGGCCGCGCGTAGTCGAGGGGGACGGTGACCTTGGCGCACTGGAGGTCGTCCGGCATGTCCGGCCCGTCGCAGGCCTGCCACGTCACCTTCTGCCGGTAGAACCGGGACAGGTCGGGCTGCGGCCGGTCGGCGGCAGCCGCGGGCAGCCCGGCGCCGAGCAGGGCCAGGGCGAGGGCCGAGGCACCCGCGCAGCGCCGCACCGCGGGCCGTGTGGACAGCTTGGCCAGCATCGTTCGCCTCCCGGAGCGCCTGCCGCGGACCGGGTCGGCGCCTCGGATCACCATAGGCGCGCCCCGCACGGCCCGCCTCCGGGCGAGCGGGGCGGCGACCGCCGCCGTATGCTGCGCGCCCGCACTCCCCGGGTATCACCGAGCCGCTTCGCACGCGGTTCGATAGCAGTGGCACTCGATGGGGTGAAAGGCCGACAAGCCATGACCCGGGTGGTTCGTCTGCGTTTTCCTGAGGTGCGGGCGAGTGCCCGCACGACGTCTGGAAGGCAGGGAACTATGAGACGGGCTACCCGAAACGGTGTGTTCGCCGTCGCCGCCGCGTCCGGCGCGATGGCCGTGGCGCTGCCGGTGTCCGCCGCCTTCGCGGCCGACGGGGCCGGTGCCCGGGGTGCCGCGGCCGGTTCCCCCGGACTGGGCTCCGGCAACACCGTCCAGCTGCCGGTGGACGTGCCGGTGAACGTGTGCGGCAACACCGTGAACGTGGTGGGACTGCTCAACCCGGCCGCGGGCAACGCCTGCGCGAACAAGGCGGCCGGGGCGCGGGCGGGGTCGGCCGCGTCCGGCGGCGCGTCCGCGCAGGGCGCGGCCACCGGCTCGCCCGGTGTGATCTCCGGCAACGGCGTCCAGCTTCCCGTCCATCTGCCGGTCAACGTCAGCGGCAACAGTGTCGACGTGGTCGGCGTGGGCAATCCGGCGCAGGGCAACCGGTCGGTCAACGGCCCCGGCGACCAGCTCCGGCGCCCCCCGCACACCCCGGCACCGCACCACCGCACCCCGAAGCCCCCGGCCGCGCCCCGGGCGCACCACCCGGCCCCGCACACCCCGCGTCCGGTGGCCTCCAGCCTGGCGCACACGGGCGCGGACATGACGGCCCCGGCCGTCGCCGGCAGCGCCGCGCTCGTCCTCACCGGCGCGGTCCTGTACCGCCGCTTCCGGCCGGGCCGCAACGGCTGACCCATCCCGTCCGGACCTGACCGCGCACGCGGCCCCACCGCGCGCCCACGGCCCCGCCGGCCCCGGCCCGGCGGGGCCGTGCCGTGCCGTCCACGCGACCGGCCGGTGACCGGGATGTCTGCGGCAGGGAAGCGTCGGGCGGACGCCGTCCCGCCGAAGCGGCTCCAGGAGCACGCGGCACCCCTCGGGCAGGGGCCAGTACGTGCTCCGGGCCGTGCAGCGCCGCTCCGCTCACGGGCTCGCGCGCGGCGCTGCGCCGCCGTAGGGGGCGGCCGGCGGCGACGGCCGGGCCGCACCCCCGCCCGTACGGCTTTCCCGGCCCCCGCCGACAGGGCGGCCAGGGGGAGGGCCCGCGGCGATGGCCCGGCCGAAGGCCTCGGCCGCACAACGCTGTCGCCTCCGTCGGCAGGACGGACAGGGCCGGCCCGTACCCGGTGGCCGGGCCGAACTCCCCGCACTGCTCAGCGGGATGGGTGCCGCGTCGGCTGATCTTCCCGTGGCGCGGCCCTCGTCGGTCCGGAAGGATGCTGTGCGGCAGTCCCCCCGACGGATACGGAGCACACCCATGACCTTCGCGGCCCCCCACGACCTCGTCGTCACGCAGGCCACCCTCGCCGACTGGCCGGTGATCAGCGGATGGGCGGCGGCGGAGGGCTGGAATCCCGGACTGACCGACGGACCCGCGTTCTTCGCCCAGGACCCCGACGGCTTCTTCCTCGGCCGGATCGACGGCCGGCCGGTGTCGGCCGTCTCCGTCGTCACGTACGGCCCCGCCTACGCCTTCCTCGGCTGCTACCTCGTCCGCCCCGACCTGCGCGGCCACGGCCACGGCCTCACCACCTGGAAGACCGCCCTGGCCCACGCCGGCGGCCGGACCGTCGGCCTGGACGGAGTCGTCGCCCAGCAGGACAACTACCGCCAGTCCGGCTTCGAACTCGCCTACCGGACCATCCGGTTCACCGGCACCGCCCCCGCCGGCGAGACACCCGCCGGTGTCCGCCCGGCCGCCCCCGCCGACCTGGCCGCGATCACCGCCTACGACGGCGCCTGCTGTCCCGCGGACCGCCCGCGGTTCCTCGCCGCATGGCTCACCACACCCGGCCACCGTGCCGTGGTGCGGGAGGACGGCGGGCGCCTCACCGGCTACGGCGTGATCCGCCCCGGTCACGACACCCTGCGCGTCGGCCCGCTCTTCGCCGACACCGCCGACGACGCCCGGGCCCTCTTCGCCGCTCTGACCGCCGACGCCGGCGGCCGGGAGGTCGCGCTCGACGTGCCCGAGCCGAACACGGCCGGTGTCGCCCTCGCCGAGGAGGCGGGACTGCGCCCCTCGTTCGAGACCGCCCGCATGTACACCGGACCGGTCCGCGACCACGCCCGGGAGCGCGTCTTCGGCGTCGCCACCCTCGAACTCGGCTGACCCCTGGGGCGGTTGGCGGTCCGGCCGCCGGGATGACCGGACCGGCCCGCCTCCCGCCGTCCGCCCGGCCGGTAAATCCGTTGCCGGGTCCCGCCGCTCATGCTGGGGTGCACCGCATGGACCACACCGCTGTGCTCGCCCTGTACGACCGTGAGATGCGCGAGAACGCCCGCCCCGACGGGCCCGGGGCCCGTATCGAGCGGACCGGCGCCGTGGTGCGTCAGGTCGCCGGCGCGCACGGGTGGAACGGCGTTCTCTGGTCCGCGCTCGACGCGGCGGGCGCCGGCCGGGCGATCCGCGACGAGATCGCCCACTTCACCGGCCTGGGCCTGGACTTCGAGTGGAAGGCCTACGGCCACGACGAGCCGGCGGACCTCGGTGACCGGCTCCTCGCCGCCGGATTCCGGGCCGAGCCGGCGGAGACGCTGATGATCGGTGAGGTGGCCGGGCCGGTGTCGGCCGCCGAGCCTCCGGCCGGCATCCGCGTGGTGCGGGCCACCGATGCGGCAGGTGTGGACCTCGTCGTGGACGTCCACGAGAGGGCCTTCGGCACCGACGGCGCCGGGCTGCGGCACCGGTTGCTCGCACGGCTGGCCGCCGACCCCGGCACGGTCGTGGCCGTGGTCGCGCTGGCCGGGGCGGAGCCCGTCGGCGCCGCCCGCACGGAACTGGTGCCCGGCACCCGGTTCGCCGGGCTGTGGGGCGGCGGCACCGTCGAGGCCTGGCGGGGCCGGGGCGTCTACCGGGCTCTGGTCGCCCACCGGGCCCGCGTCGCCGCCGCCCACGGCTGCCGCTACCTCCAGGCCGACGCCTCACCCATGAGCCGCCCGATCCTGGCACGCCTCGGGTTCCACGCGCTGAGCACCACGACGCCCTACCTCTGCGCGGCCTGACCCACCACCGGGGAGACCCCCGGCGAGGCCCCACGTGTGCGCGGCGGGCGGACCACTGGGCTCCGGTCGTGGCGGGGCGCCTCTGTTCACCGCGCCTTCATGCCATGTACCTTTCAATCAATCGACGCGTGTAGAACTCTCGAGCAGGCTCTACGCGCGCAGAACGCGCCCGCACCGCCTCTCCCCACCCCACACGGAGGTTCGCCGGATGCCCGGAACCAGGAGTTCCCGCCGCAGACTCACCACCGCCCTGGCCGGCCTCGGGCTGCTCCTCGGCGGAGCCGCCTTCCAGCTCGGTACCGGCGCCCCCGCTCACGCGGCGGCCCCGCACCGCATCCTGTTCGACAACGCCCACGCCGAGACGGCCGGCAACGCCGACTGGATCATCTCCACCAGCCAGCCCGACCCGCTCGGCCAGGACTCCTCCCCGTCCGCCGAGACCGACTGGACCGGAGCCCTCTCCTCGTGGGGCGTCGCGCTGGAGAAGACCGGCGCCTACAGCCTGAAGACGCTGCCGCAGGGCTCCGCCCTCAGCTACGGCGGCACGTCCGCGACCGACCTGTCCAACGTCGACACCCTGGTCCTGCCGGAGCCGAACACGCTGTTCACGAGCGCCGAGAAGACGGCCATCATGACCTTCGTGAAGAACGGCGGTGGTCTGTTCATGATCTCCGACCACACCGGAGCGGACCGCAACAACGACGGCGAGGACGCGGTCGAGATCCTCAACGACCTGATGACGAACAACGGCGTCGACTCCACCGACCCCTTCGGCTTCTCCATCGACTCGCTGAGCATCAGCTCCGACCATCCCGCCGCGATCAGCGACAGCACCGACCCGGTCCTGCACGGCTCCTTCGGCACCGTCACCAAGAGCCTGATCGCCAGCGGAACGACCGCCACGCTCAAGCCCGCCGACAACCCCGCCGTCAAGGGCCTGCTGTACCGCACCGGTTACTCCGGCACCACCGGCGCGTTCTTCGCCACCAGCACCTTCGGCAGCGGCCGGGTCGCGTTCTGGGGTGACAGCTCCCCGATCGACGACGGCACCGGCCAGTCCGGCAACACCCTGTACGACGGCTGGAACGACTCCAGCGCCACCGACGCGGCCCTCGCCCTGAACGCCACCGCGTGGCTGTCCGGCGCGAGCGGCGGCGGCACCGGCGGCGGCTCGACGTCCTGCACGGCCGCCCAGCTCCTCGGCAACAACGGTTTCGAGTCCGGCAGCACCGTGTGGAGCGCCACGAGCGGCGTCATCACCGACGCCACCGGTGAGAAGGCCCGTTCGGGCTCGTACTACGCCTGGCTCGACGGCAACGGCACCGCGACCACCGACACGCTCGCCCAGTCGGTGACCATCCCGTCCGGCTGCCCGGCCGCACTCGGCTTCGCCCTGCACGTCGACACGGCCGAGACCACCACCAGCACGGCCTACGACACCCTCAAGGTCCAGGTGGTGAGCGGCTCCGGCACGGTCCTGGCCACCCTGGCGAGCTATTCCAACCTCGACGCCGCGTCCGGGTACACCCAGCGCACCTTCGATCTCGGCGGCTACGCCGGGCAGACCGTCACCCTGAAGTTCACCGGCACCGAGGGCTCCAAGTACCAGACGTCGTTCGTCGTGGACGACACCGCGCTCCAGGTCGGCTGAGCCGGGCAGGGGCACGTCAGGCGGCCGGCACCGTCCGCTCCGGCGCGTTCCAGCCGGAGACCCGCACCCGTGGTGCCGGCCCGTGCAGGTCGCCGGTGCGGTAGGTGGCGGTCAGGGTCAGCCGCTCGCCGGGCCACAGGCTCACCTCGTTGTCCGACCAGCGCACCGGCAGCACCGGCCGGCCCTGCGCGTCCACGAGACGGACGTCCGTGAACAGCGCCGGGGTCGCGCCGGCCCCGGTGTTGCGCAGGGTCACCGTCGTGGTCGAGGTGTCCCGCCCCGACCGGGTGACCGCCGTCGCCGTCACCGGCACCCGCGGCATCGAGGCGAGTCCGCCGAGGTCGGCGTAGCCCGTGGTCGGGGTGTGGTACCAGTCGGTGCCGTCCCAGTCGAGGGTGTCCGGCCTGGTGGAGAGCCAGTACACGTTCCGGCTCACCTCCGTGCCGCCGGCGTCGGTGAGCACCAGCCGGAGCAGGTGGGTGCGTGCCGGACCGGGCACCGAGGCCGGCAGGGTGAGCGCGGTCGCGCGGGCCCCGTCGCCGGCGACGGCCGTCCCGGTGACGGTCCTGTCGTACCTGCGCGTGCCGTCGGGGTCGAAGAGCGCGGCCCGGACGGTGAGCCCGCGCTCCCGGGTGTGCCGGCTGTTCACCACGACGACCGAGCGGTCGTCGTAGGAGTACTGGACGTGCAGCGGTTCGTTGGCCTTCTTCGCGCCGAAGTAGGCGCCGTTCTGGTCGAGGTAGCGGTCCGTCAGCTGCCAGTGCAGGGAGGTCCAGCCGCTGTTGAACATCCAGTGCACGACCCCGGTGGCGGGCCGCTCGGTGTCCGTGGCGTTGCGCCCGTAGGCCTCGAACTGGGCGCGGACGTTCTCGTACTGGGCCAGCTGGGCCTTGCGGACGTAGTCGGTGAGGCCCGTCGGGGCGCCGTAGCGGCCGGCCAGGGCGCGGTCGTAGAGCGCGAGCGTACCGAAGGTGGCGGACGGTGAGCGGTGGTACTGCCGGGCGTCCGGATCCCGCCAGAGGGTGTCGAGTTCGGCGGGTGTCAGCATCCGGCGCAGGGTGGCCAGGGTGGGGATGCTGGGGCCCGCGCTCGTCTCGGAGTTGAAGCCGGTGGCCCCGCCCTCGCGTTTGGCGTACCAGTAGGCGGGCGGCACCCAGTCGTACGGGCCGGTCATCTTCATGCCCGAACGGCCCAGCCGCGGGGTGGAGGCGTCGGAGGCGGCGGGGATCACGGGGGCGGTGAAGTCGGCGGCCCCCAGCGCGTCGAGGTACTCCGTCTCGATCGTCGCGTTCGGGGCGGAGTCGCTGCCGATCAGGAAGGACAGCACGCTGGGGTGGTCGCGCAGCCGGGCGGCCTCGGCGGCCATGGACGCCCTGGCGACGCGATGGTCGGCGGCGGTCCACTTCTTCCCCGACCCGCTGGGATTGACGTCGCCCTCCCACTTGTCGCAGCACTCCCAGCCCGGGAGGGTGAGGACGCCGTAGCGGTCGGCCAGGGCGAAGAACTCGTCGGGCTCCAGATGACCCTCCAGGCGGAGGGTGTTCAGGCCGAGGTCGACGGCGTACTTCAGCCGGTCCTCGACATAGGCGCGGTCCCAGCGCAGGAACTCGTCCGGGGACCAGCCGCCGCCCCGGACCAGCAGCCTGCGGCCGTTGATCCGGTACTGCCGGGCGCCGTCCGCGTTCAGCGGTGCCCGCACGTCCCGGATGCCGAAGCTCTCGTGGGCCGTGTCCGAGACCGTGCCGGCGACGGACGCGGTGAGGGTGAGGCCGTACAGCGGCTGCCCGCCCATCCCGGCCGGCCACCACACCTTCGGCGCGGTCAGGCGCAGGCCCGGGGTGTCCTCGGGGGTGAAGGTGACGGTCTTCGTCTCGTGGGCGGCCAGCGGTACGGTCCGGGTGAGCCGCGTGCCGGCGACGCTGCCGGAGATCCGGGCGGTCACCGGCGTGCCGGAGTCGTTGCGGGCCCGGGCCTTCACCGTCAGGCGGGCCGTGGCGAGCGACGGCACGGCCAGCTCCGTCATCACGTGCGTGTCGCGCAGGGCGACCGGGCCGCCCCGGCGGACCAGGACGTCGCGGACGAGGCCCATGTTGCGGTCGGGCGGCGGCTGGAGCCAGTCGAGCCAGCCCATGGTGAGGTCGCGGTCGGGGTCGTTGGGCCGGACCCGGAAGGCGACCGTGTTCGTGCCGGACCTGACCAGCGGGGTGATGTCCAGTTCGTGGCGGGTGTAGGCGCCGGTGACCTCCGCGGCCCCGGCCACCCGGTGGCCGTTCACATAGACGTCGGCCGCCGAGACGACCCCGCTGAAGTCCAGGAAGGTGCGCCGCGCGGTGTCCTCGACGGTGAAGTCGGAGCGGTACCACCAGGGCACCTCGAAGTCGGCCTTCGGGATCTTCTGCTGGCCGGTGGAGCGGAACGGGTCGGCGTACACGCCGTTCGCCAGCAGTGCGGCCAGCACCGTGGAGCGCGGGCCCGCCGGATACCAGCCCGTCGCCGGGTAGCCGGGGGAGGAGACGGCCGCGGCGGAGTCGGTCACCCGAGCGGTGGACCGGACGGCGTAGCCGGCGAGCGGGGTGCTGGTGCCGGCGGCGGCGGGCACGTGTGTGACCCGGGCGGACCGATGGGGTTCCGTCGCCTCCCGGGGGCCGGCCCAGGCACCGGCGGTGAGGGTGCCGGCCAGGGCGAGCAGCGCGACGGTCCCGGGGAGCCGGCGGGCGGGACGAGGGAACACGGCGGACTCCAGCCTCGTAAAGTTAGGAAACTTTACAAACGCCGGTCACGCTAGGGCTGCCCCCGGACCCTGTCAACGACCCTCGCCGTCGTGCTCGTTGAACGGGTCAGGTTCCGGCCGTCCGGCGCTCGAACACCACGTTCCGGGCCGTGTCCAGGGCCGTGGCCACCGCGCCGAGCAGCACCGCGTCCGCGCCGAGCCGGCTCGGCGCTATCCGCGGGCGCAACGGGGTGAGCGTGCGCAGCCGCTCGCGGACCGGCCGGAGCAGCAGCCCGGCGCTGAGGCCGAGCCCGCCGCCGAGGACGACGAGGTCCGGGTCGAGCACGGCGGCGGCGGCCGCCACCGTGTGCGCGATCCGCTCGGCCTCCAGCTCCACGGCCCGCACGGCGGCCGGCTGCCCCTGCCGGGCCGCGTCGAACACGGCCTTCGCGGTCAGCCGGCCGCTCATCCCGAAGCGCCGGGCGGACTCCACCACCGCCATCCCCGCCACCGCGTCCTGAAGCGGCTCCGGCTTCCCCCGGCCGGCCCAGGGCAGGAGGCCGATCTCGCCGGCCAGCCCGTGCGCGCCCGTGAACAGCCGCCCCTCGCTGACGACGCCCATGCCCAGACCGGTGCCGATCAGGAGGTACGCGAAGAGCCGGCTGCCCGCGCCGGCGCCGTACGCGTACTCGCCGAGCGCGGCCAGATTGGCGTCGTTGTGCACCTCCAGCGGGACGCCCAGCTCCCCGCGGATCCGGTCCATCAGCCCGGCGCGCCCCCAGCCCGGCAGGTGCGTCGCGTACCGGACCCGCCGGTGCCGCTCGTCGTACACCCCGGGCGTGCCGAGCACCCCGTGCGCCACCTCGGCCGGGTCCGCGCCCGACCGCTCGATCGCCTTGCGGGCGGTGTCCACCACCAGGGCGGCCAGGGCTGCGGAGGTGCGGGCCGGATTGGGCACGTCGGTCCGTGCGACGACCGTGCCGTCCAGGTCGGCCACCGCCACGCGCAGCCGGCCCCGGCCTATGTCCACCCCGAGCGCGTACCCGGCGGCCGGGTCGGGGGCGTACAGCACGGCGGTGCGGCCGCGCTCGGGGGTGTGCGTGCCGGCCTCGCGCACCAGGCCGGCCGACTCCAGCGAGGCCAGCGCGCTGGAGACCGTCGGCTTCGACAGGCCCGTGTCCCGGGCCAGTTGGGCGCGCGAAGCGGCACCGAGGGCGCGCAGCCGGTCCAGGAGCAGCCGCTCGTTGGCACTGCGCAGGCGCCGGCGGCTCCAGGGCTGTTCCGGCGGCTCCGTGACGTCGCTGGCAGGCATCACACCATTCTCGTGCATGCCCGGCGCATACTTGACGCCTCTCGTAAGGCTCCTTAACTTTGTCGGCCCGCCGGCCCCGCCGGGTGCGGCGTGTTCCCGTGGCGTCAGGAGTCCCCATGTCCGGCAGCCCGCCACCCACGGGTGGTTTCGTCCGTCGCGTCGGCCTGTTGCAGGCCACGGCGATCAACATGAGCCAGATGTGCGGCATCGGGCCGTTCGTGACGATCCCGCTGATGGTCGCCGCGTTCGGCGGCCCCCAGGCGGTCACCGGATTCGTCGCGGGCGCGGTCCTGGCGCTGTGCGACGGGCTGGTCTGGGCGGAGCTGGGGGCGTCGATGCCCGGCTCCGGCGGCAGTTACGTCTATCTGCGCCAGGCCTTCCAGTACCGCACCGGCCGCCTCCTGCCGTTCCTGTTCGTGTGGACGGCGATGCTGTTCATCCCGCTGATCCTGTCCACGGGCGTGGTCGGCTTCGTGCAGTACCTGGGCTATCTCGCCCCCGGCCTCGGACGGACCGCCGGCGATCTGACCGGCCTCGGCGTCATCGTCCTGGTGGTCCTGCTGCTCTGGCGCGGCATCGAGCACATCGCCCGCATCACCCTCGTCATGTGGGCCGTGATGATCACCTCGGTGCTCCTGGTGATCGCCGCCGCCGCGACCGGCTTCAGCCCGCACCGCGCCTTCACCTACCCGGCGCACGCCTTCGACCTGACGAGCGGTCACTTCTGGCCGGGCTTCGCCGCGGGCCTGACCATCGGCGTCTACGACTACCTCGGCTACAACACCACCGCCTACCTGGGCGCCGAGATCAAGGACCCCGGCCGCACCCTGCCGCGCTCCATCGTCCTGTCGATCCTCGGCATCATGGCCATCTACCTGCTGCTCCAGATCGGCACCCTCGGCGTCGTCGACTGGCACCGGATGACCGACCCCCACGACATCGCGTCCACCTCGGTCGCCTCCGCGGTGCTGGCGCAGACGTGGGGCCGGGGCGCCGCCGACACGGTGACCGTGCTCATCCTGGTCACCGCGTTCGCGTCCGTGTTCACCGGGCTGCTGGGCGGCTCGCGGGTGCCCTGCGACGCCGCCCGCGACGGCGTCTTCTTCCGGCCGTACGCACGGCTGCACCCCCGGCACCGTTTCCCGGCGCTCGGACTCGCGACGATGGGAGTGATCACCGCCGTCGGCTTCCTGATCGGCCGTCACACCGACCTGCTGACACTGATCCAGCTGCTCACCACGGTGATGGTCATCGTCCAGGCGCTCGCCCAGATCGTCGCGCTCAGCGTGCTGCGCCGCCGGCAGCCGGACATGCGCCGTCCGTACCGGATGTGGCTCTACCCGCTGCCGGCCGTCATCGCCTTCACCGGCTGGTGCGTGATCTACGGATACGCCGACCACAACTCCCCGGGCCGCCGCCCCGTCGAGTGGTCACTGGCCTGGCTCGCGCTCGGCTGCGCGGCCTTCCTGGTCTGGGCGTGGCGGGAGCGCGTGTGGCCGTTCGGCGCGAAGGAGATCAGCGAGGAGTACAACGCCCTGGAGGCGAGCCCCGGCTGACGTGCGGAAGGCCGGTCCGCCCGGGCGGACCGGCCCCGCTCGCCCCACCGCTTGTGCTACGGCCTGGGCCCGCTCCTCGCCGCCGCACCGGCGCAGACCAGTCCGAGGACGAGGGCCAGGGCGCCGATGACGATGTTGTTGACGATCACCCCCGCGTCCGGGGCGCGGCCCACGATCCACGGCGCGATGATCATCCAGATGCCCATGGCGCACATGGCCCAGCTCAGGCCGTACATCCGCTCGGGGGCGCGGGTGAATCCCAGCGCCAGCAGGCCTATCGCGATGCCCATGATCAAGTTATGGGTCGCGAGTGCGGGCTGGTTCGCCGTGTAGTGCAGGATCCACGGGGAGGCGGCGCAGTACAGGCCGAGCAGGAACACCGGCCCGTCCACGAGCGCCACATCACGACCGTCGAGCATACGGGCGTAGCGCGCCTGCATCTCGGGGACATCGGGGTGGCTCCTCATGTCACCCCGGTGCGAGACGTTCGCCATGATTCGTCTCCTTCGACTCTGCGGCCGGACCAGCGCCCGGCGTCGGGCGCGGTGTGCGGTGAGTGCCGCAGAGTCCATTTTGCACTTATCTGGTTCTTATGTGTAGTGATGCCCGGCCTTGTTCATGCCCCTTCCGTCTGCTGTTCCATACTGCTGCGCAAACGATGCAGGCCCCGGCGCGCATAACTCTTGACCGTACCCAGCGGCCACCCGGTCCGCTCCGCGATCTGGGCCTGGGTGAGGTCCTCGTAGTAGGCGAGACGCAGGACGCGCTGCTGGGGCGCGGGCAGCCGGGCCAGTTCGTGCCCCACGAGCACGCGGTCTAGGGCGGCCTCGGGCCGCTCGGCGGCGCACTCGTCCGGCGGCAGGGCCGCGCCCGCCGCCGCGACCAGCTCGCCGCGGCGCGTCCGGGCGGAGAGAGCGTCGGCGATCTTGCGGCGGGTGATGCCGACGATCCATCCGGCCACCGTCCCCCGCTCCGGCCGGAAGCCGGCGCGGCCCCGCCAGACACCGAGGAAGACCTGCTGGGTGACGTCCTCGGCCTCCGTGGCGTCGCCCAGCGTGCGCCAGGCCAGCGAGTGCACCAGCCCCGCCCAACGGCGGTGGACCGCGGCGAGACATGCCTCGTCGCCCGCCATCAGACCCCGTGCGAGTTCCTCGTCGGTGAGCGGCTCCCCGGCGGGCAGCCACGACGGCGGGCCGGCGGACCGGTCGGCCGGGGCCGCGGTGCGGGGCGCGACGGCGGTCGAATGCGGGCTCATGACGACGGCTCCTTCGCGTCGGACGGGACGGCCGGAGCGGCCGGGCCGTCCCTGCGGGCCGGTATGTTCCGGGGTGCGCTCCGGGCGTTCATCGTGTGAGTCCGTGGACCGGCCGGACAACTTGCATCGGTTCTGCGTCGTATGGCGGACGTATGGTCGTCCTATGGATGCGACCGACCCTGCGGGGATGCCGGGGAAACCGCGGATACCGGGGAGCGGCCGGGCGGGGTCCGCCGGGGCCGGGGAGCCGGGGCTGACCACCGGCGCGCTGGCCCGTCGGCTGGGCGTCTCGCCCACCACGCTGCGTTCCTGGGACCGCCGTTACGGCATGGGCCCCGCCGCCCGCGCCGACGGCCGGCACCGCCGGTGGACGCCGCGTGACGTGACCATGCTGGAGACGATGTGCCGGCTGACCGCCTCCGGGGTGCCACCCGCCGACGCCGCCCGGGCCGCGAAGGAGCGGGCCTGCCCGGGAGCCTCCCGCCCCCCGGCCGACGGCGCGCCCGCCGTGGCACCGCCGGCCGTACCCGCCGTACCGGCCGCTCCGGCCGTCCCCGCGGTGTCCGCCCCCGGCGTGCCGTCTTCCGGTGCCGCCCGGCAGGAGGGCCGCGGGCTGGCCCGGGCCGCCGTCCGGCTCGACGCGGCGGCCGTCGGGGAGCGGCTGGAGGCCGCCGTGGACCGGTACGGCGTGGTGGCCGCCTGGCAGGACGTGATGCTGCCGACGCTGCACGCGGTGGGCCGCCGATGGGAGTCGTCGGGGGACCGGTACGTCGAGGTGGAGCACCTGCTCTCCTGGCAGGTCTCCACGACCCTGCGCCGCCACACCCGGCAGCCCGTGGCGACGGCCGGCCCCACGGGCGCGGGACCCGTGCTGCTGGCCTGCGTCCCCGGCGAGCAGCACACCCTTGCGCTGGAGGCGCTCAACGCGGCACTGAGCCGGCTCGGCGTCGCCACCCGCATGTTCGGTGCCGCGGTGCCGGCGGACGCACTCGTCGCGGCGGTACGGCGTCTGGGCCCGGCCGCCGTGGTGCTGTGGGCGCAGGCCCGCTCCACCGCGAGCCTGCCGCTCGCCGAGCACGTGGCCGCGATGGAGTGGGGCGTCAAGGGCGCCCGCGCGCAGCCCCTGGTGATGCTCGGCGGCCCCGGCTGGGCGGGCCGCCCCGCCCCCGGCATGCTCCGCCCGGCCACCCTGACCGAGGCCCTCACCCCCCTGGTCACCGCCTACGGCACGCCCCCGCCCACCGAACCCGCCTGACCGACCGCCCCGCCCCTGCCCCCTGACGCCCCACCGACCCCCGCCGCCGGCCCGCTCCCGGACCGCCGGCCGACCAGCCGGCGACGCGGACGGCGCGGCCCCGACGACGCGCGGGGAGCAAGGGGGCCGGGGCTCCCCGGCGCTCGAGCCGCCGGTCGGCGGTTGCGCGGGCGGCGGTCCCGGCGGACCGTTCGGCGCGGCCCCGGAGCCGGTCGCAGGCACATCAGCCGGGGCGCCCCCGGCCCCGTCCCACCCTCGGCGGCGCCGGGAGCGGGCGGGTTGGCGAGGCGTGCGACCGGGGTCGGAGTCGCCCCCCCCCCCGTGCTGGGCAGTTCCCATCCTCCGCGGTGCCGGGAGCGGGTCCCTCTTCGCGGGAGCGTTCAGCCGGGGCCGGAGCCGGCCGGGGCGGATCAAGCACGGGTGTCGCCGGTCCCCGGCCCGGGCGCGATCCCATGCCCGTGGTGCAGAGCGCGGGCGTCTTCGCGCAAAGTTCAGCGCCGTCCCGGTGCCGTACCGGGCGGGGCAGCCGGGGCGGGTGTGTCGTCCCGGCCTCGGCACCGGGAGCGAGGCAGTCGGGTGGGGCTTGGGTGTCAGTCGGGGGCGGGGTCGCGGTCGCGGGCGCGGCGGAAGCGGGAGAGGCCCTCCGCCAGGCCGATGACCGGGTCCGGGTAGTCGCCGGTGCGCGCCCGGTCCGCGGTGCCCAGCTTCCACGGCTCGTGCACCGCCGCCCCGGCGATCTCCCGCAGCTCCGGCACCCAGCGCCGTACGTACGCGCCGTCGGGGTCGTGCCGCCTGGCCTGGGCGACGGGGTTGAGCACCCGGTTCGGGCGGGTGTCGGTGCCGGTGCCCGCGACCCACTGCCAGTTCAGCTGGTTGTTGGCCAGGTCCCCGTCGACCAGCAGCCGCAGGAAGTGCCGGGCGCCGACGCGCCAGTCGACGTACAGCGTCTTGGCGAGGAAGCTCGCCGTGAGCAGGCGGGCGCGGTTGTGCATCCACCCCTCGTGCAGCAGCTGGCGCATCCCCGCGTCGACCACCGGATAGCCGGTACGGCCCTGGCGCCACGCCTCGATGTCCTCCCACGCCGTCCGCTCCGACCGCCAGTGGTCGTGCTTGGTGCGGTAGTCGGCGCCGGCCGCGGCGGGCCGGGCCGCCAGCAGCTGGCGGTGGAAGTCCCGCCAGGCGATCTGCCGTACGAACGCCTCCCCGCCCGGCCCGCCCGCCAGGCGTGCCCGCCGCACCACCTCGACGGGGGACAGGGTGCCGAAGTGCAGGTGCGGGGAGAGCCGGGAGGTCGCGTCGCCCGCCAGGTCGTCGTGCCGGTCCTCGTAGGCGGCGACGCCGGAACGCAGCCAGGCGGCGAGCCGCTTCCTGCCCGCCGTCTCGCCGCCCTCGGCCAGCCCCGGCGACAGCCCGGACAACGCGGCCCGGGACGGCAGTTCCTCGGACCCGATGCCCGGCGGGACGCGGACCGCGCGCGGCGCGTCGCGCACGTCCCGCACGGCCTGCGCCGACCACTGCCGGAAGTACGGCGTGAACACGGCGAAGTGGTCGGAGGAGGCCGGGGTCACCGCGCCCGGTGTCACCACGGTGGTCACCGTGTCGTGGACGTGCAGCCGCCGCCCGTCGGCCTCCAGGGCGCGCCGCAGCCGCTGTTCCCGCCGGTGGGCGTAGGCGCTCACGTCGGCCGCCAGATGCACCTCGTCGGCGTCCGCCTCCGCGGCCACCCGGCACACCTCCGCCACGACGTCGCCGGAGCGCACGACCAGGTGTCCGCCCCGCCGGCGCAGCCCCGCGTCCAGGTCCCGCAGGCAGTCCGCGAGGAACGCCAGCCGGTTGGGGGCGGCGAAGCCCACGGCGTCCACCCCGGTGTCCCGTACGAACAGCGGGACGACCTGACGGGCGCCCTCCAGCGCGGCCCGCAGGGGCGGATGGTCGTACAGGCGCAGGTCGGCGGTGAACAGGACGACCGAGACGTACATGGCGCGGCTCCGGGGCGTGGGATGCGGACGCTGGGCAGTTCCGGCGCGGCGGGCGCGGCGGATGCGGTGTCAGCGGGCGGACGCGGGCGCCTGCCGGGCCGCCGCCCGCGCGATGTTGCGGGCCATCCCGCCGAAGACCACGGCGTGGAAGGGGGAGACGCTCCACCAGTAGGCGTGGCCGAGCAGGCCATGGGGATGGAACAGGGCCCGCTGGCGGTACCGGCTGCGGCCGTTGCCGTCGCTCTCCGCGCACATCTCCAGCCAGGCCAGTCCCGGCAGCCGCATCTCCGCCCGCAGCCGCAGCAGGTGTCCGGGTTCGATCTCCTCCACCCGCCAGAAGTCCAGCGAGTCGCCCACCCGCAGCCGCTGGGCGTCCCGCCGGCCCCGGCGCAGGCCGACCCCGCCGGCCAGCCGGTCCAGCCGGCCGCGCAGGCTCCAGGCGAGCGGGAAGGAGTACCAGCCGTTGTCCCCGCCCACGCCCTCGATCACCCGCCACAGCTCGTGCGCCGGTGCGTCCACCGCCGCCTCGCGGTGGTCGGTGTACAGGCTGCCGCCGGCCCAGTCGGGGTCGGTGGGCAGCGGATCGCTGGGCGCCCCGGGTACGGCGGCGGACGACCAGCGGGTGGTCACCCGCGCCTCGCGCACCCGGCGCAGGGCCAGCCGTACCGCCTCGTCGAAACCGAGCGGATGCCCCGGCGGGCCGGGCACGTAGCGGTCGATGTCGTGCTCGTGGCAGATCACCTCGTGGCGCAGCGACTCGGTCAGCGGGCGGGCGAGGGACGCGGGGACGGGGGTGACGAGGCCCACCCAGTGGCTGGAGAGGCCGGGGGTGAGGACCGGCACGGCCACGATGAGACGCCGCGGCAGGCCCGCGACGCGCGCGTACCGCTGCATCATCTCCCGGTACGTCAGGATGTCCGGCCCGCCGATGTCGAAGGTGCGGTTGACGTCGTCCGGCAGGCCCGCGCTGCCGGCCAGTAGCCGCAGCACGTCCCGTACGGCGACGGGCTGGATGCGGGTGCGCACCCAACTGGGCGTGATCATCACCGGCAGCCGCTCGGTGAGGTAGCGCAGCATCTCGAAGGAGGCCGATCCGGAGCCGATGATGACGGCGGCGCGCAGCACGGCCGTCGGCACGCCCGAGGCCAGGAGGATGCGGCCGACCTCCGTCCGGGATCTCAGGTGCGGGGAGAGCCGCTCCTCGGGCACCCCGGCCGGTGCGAGCCCGCCGAGGTACACGATGCGGCGCACACCGGCCGCTTTCGCCTGCTCACCGAAGACGCGGGCGGCGCGGCGGTCGGTCTCCTCGAAGCCGCTGCCGCTGCCCAGCGCGTGCACCAGGTAGTAGGCCACGTCGACGTCTCGCATCGCCTCGGCGACGGAGGCGGCGTCGGTGACGTCGCCCCGCACCACCTCCGTCTCGCCCGCCCACGGATGGTCGCGCAGTTTGCCGGGGGAGCGGGCCAGGCAGCGCACCCGGTGCCCGGCGGCGAGCAGCTCGGGTACGAGCCGGCCGCCGATGTAGCCCGTGGCTCCGGTCACCAGACAGCGGAGCCCGCCTGCCGGGTCGTCGTTGTTCATCGCTTCCAGGACCTCCGTGTCGGTGACCCCCCGGAACATGCCTTCCCGCCGGGCGGCGTCCGCGGATGCGTGTCCTTCTATAGGCTGATCACGTGGTGACAGCGGACGACCGGGAGCGACGCTCCGGACCGCCGCGGGATCCGGCGCCGGACCCGCGGTCCTGCGCCGTGCACCCGCGCCGGACGAACGGCGAGGCCGGCCGGCCGGTCCACGCGTCCACCGGGGCCGCCCACGGGCCGCACGCCACCGGCGCCCGAGCGCCGGCGCCCGAGCGGGACGCGGCGGAACCGATGACGCCGGGTCGTGCTCGCGTGCGTCCGGTCGCGGCCTCGGCGGTCACCGTCTGTCCGGGTCGTGCCCGCGTACGTCCGGCCCCGACCTCGGCGGTCACCGCCTGTCCGGGTCGTGCTCGTGTGCGTCCGGTCGCGGCCTCGGGGGTCGCCGTCTGTCCGGGTCGTGCTCGTGTGCGTCCGGTCGCGGCCTCGGGGGTCGCCGTCTGTCCGGGTCGTGCTCGTGTGCGTCCGGTCGCGGCCTCGGGGGCGTACG